>DASQCX010000307.1:0-6266 GCA_035634455.1 Burkholderiaceae bacterium | reverse complement strand
GAAAAGTTGGGTCCGGCGCGCGCCGTGCACGGCACGCGGGCGAGGATTTCCCGGCCTGGACCTGAAAACCTCGAGCAAGTGCAGATATTTTCGGCGCGGGTGGGCGGTCCGAAGGGCAAAGACACTGCCTGTTTCATCGGTCACTCGCCCGGCCTCTTGCCTGAATGAAACCGGATGTAGTTCATTGGCGGCGACGGTCGAAAGCGAAGAATAGGGTGCGCCCTAGCTCGCCCGCGGGACGCTGTCCCCGTGCATCGGAAAATTCCGCGCGCCGTGGCTTTCGGGGAGGCGACCTCGAACGAGGGGACACCCACAGGCTGGCGCGCGAACGCCGCATTGCGTTTGAAATGATGCGTTACAAGCCGTGCTGAACGAAGGCTGAAGAAGCCCTCAGGGGTGGCTGGCGAAGAGGCGGATCGCGTTGTCCAGCGTCCATGTCCGGCGGATCTCCACGACATCGTAGTCGCGCGCGATTTCCGGCGGGAACTCGTCGTAGGGCGAAAGTTGCTGCACGATCGTCTTCACGGCGGCGTCGAGCTCCTGCAGTCCGCTGGAGCGGTTGAAGACCACGGACTCGACGCTGCCGTCGCTGCGCAACGCGACCGTGACGATCGGGTCGACGTAGGGGCCGGACTTGGCCTTCTTGACCAGGTCGAAGACCGCGTTCATCTCGACGCGCTGGCGCCACCCTTCGGCATACATGACCAGATTGGCGTCGCGGTCGGTGCGCCCGATCAGGGTATGCCGCCGCTGGTTGCTGGCGGTCGACGGCTTCGTCGCGCCGACGATCGGTCTGGGCGCTGGCGGTGGCAACGCGGCGGGGTTGGGCGCGTTCGCGGCGGCTGGCCGCGCGGCGACCACGGGCGACGGCGTCGACGCGGCCGGGCGGGTCGCGTCGGCGCCGGCGGGCGAATCGCGCGAGCCGCCGGCGGCGGAGGTCGTGGCGGGCGAGGTCGAGACAGCGGACGGTCCGCCCGCGTCGCGACCCGTCGCGCGGGACTGCTGTCGCTGCGCCTCCTGGCGTTCGGCCTCCTTGCGCGCGGCTTCGCGTTGGGCGGCTTCCTGTTGACGTGCCGCTTCCTGGCGTTCGGCTTCCTTGCGCGCGGCTTCGCGTTGTGCGGCTTCCTGTTGCCGTTGCGCTTCCTGGCGCTCGGCTTCCTTGCGCGCGGCTTCGCGTTGGGCGGCTTCATGTTGCCGTGCCGCTTCCTGGCGCTCGGCCTCCTTGCGCGCGGCCTCGCGTTGGGCAGCTTCCTGCTGACGTGTCGCTTCCTGGCGTTCGGCTTCCTGCCGCTCGGCTTCGCGTCGCGCGGCCTCCTCGGCCGCGGCCTGCTGGCGTTGCGTTTCGGCGAGCGCGAGCTTCTGCTCGGCCTCGCGTTGCCTTTGCGCGGCCTGCAGCCGCAGCTCCTCGCGAGCGCGTGCGGCCAGGTCGCCGGCTTCGTCGCCCGGGGTCGGTGGTGCGCTCGCCGCCTGCGACGCGGACGTGGCGACCGGCGGCGCGACGGGAAGGCGGATCGGCTCCTGCGACTTGTCGTCCACGGCCAGCACGGATTGCTCGGGCGGCGTGGTCGCGCGTGGCGGTGGTGGCGGTGGCGGCGGTGGTGGCGACGGACGATCGGGCGGAGGCGGCGGCACCGGCGACGGCGTGGCTGGCGTGCGCATCGAGGGCTGGGTCGTTGCCTTGGGCACCGGCTTCTGGGGTGATGGCAGCGACCGGTTGCCGGCACGTGCCACAGGTGCGGGAGCGGCCGGCGCGGTGGGGGCCGGCGCCGCGGGAGCCGTGGCATCCCTGGCCGGCGCGGCGGCCTGCCCGGGCGCCGCCACGGCCGCGGACCACGTCGCACCGCGCACCTCGGTCGTGGCCATGGCGGTGGGCGGGGGTGCCGCGTCGCCGCGCGCCCCCCCCGCGGACGCGGCCTGCTCCTGGCGCGGGGCCAGCACCACCGTCAACTCCGGAACGAGCACCCGCCGCTCCTTCAGCGGGTGCGTGATGCCGGGAAAGCCGATGCCCGGCGTGTCGAACTGAAGCAGGAACAGGACGAAGTGCAGCGCCAGCGACAGCAGCAGTGCCCAGCCCAGGCGTCGCTCGTCGCGGCGCCGCGCGGCGGCCTCACGGCGCGCGGCCTCGCGGAAAAGCTGCCCGTGGCTGGGCTGCCGGCGGACGCGCTGCGACGTCCCGGCCGATGGCGCAGCGTCCTTGCTGGAACGTTGGCTGCGGTTGTTCGAATCGCTGGAAGTCACGCGTCGCTGGCCCGCGGCGCGCAGCGCGCGCACTTCTTGCGGGGCGAACGATGCTACGCCCAACGCGCGCACCGTGAGTTTCAAGACGTCATTGCCCCCGCGCGCGCGGCGCACGGCCGGGCGGCCAGCCTGCCTTCAGCGCGCGCCGTGGCCGAAGGTGCGCGAGATCAATCCCCGCGCCGCCGGGCCGTCCCACTGCTGCGCGCCGTACACGCGGTCGAGCACCCGCCCGTGCGCGTCGACGAGCACGGTCAGGGGCAATTGCGACGCGCCCAGCATGGTCTCCCAGAACAGGCGCTGGTCGATGAAGTGCGCGATCGTCGCGTTCGTCGACGCCAGCAGTCGCCGCGCCGCGGCCGGATCGTCGTCGGTGGAGATGCCCACGATGTCGAAGGACCGGGCATCGCCGCGCCAGGCCAGCCGCTCGAGCGACGCCATCTCCTGGCGGCAGGGGCCGCACCAGCTGGCCCAGACGTTGATGATCAGCGGATGGCCGCGGAAATCGGAGAGTCGCCGCGACGGACCGTTCAGGCCGGTGAGCGGGCCGTCGCGCAGCGGCTGGCCGATCGGGACGACACCTTGCGGCGAGCCTTCGGCAACGACCGTCGGGGAGAGCGCCCACCCCAATGCCGCGAGGAGCCCTCCCAGGGCATCGCGCCGGGGGCGTGCGCGCCGGCGCCGCGGAGGCGACTCGAGTTCGATGCCGTTCTTCATGCAGGATTGCCCATGGCCGCAGGGTGGGGTGCAGGGCGTGCGCCGGCGGTTTTGCACATCCTTGCCCTTGCGGGCCCACGCAATTGCTTTGCACGACGAGTAGCAATCGGTCAAAATTTGCCTGAACGCCCGCGCCACTGTCAATCGGCAATGAGAGCAGGCCTCACGGAGGGCTCCATGAATCGCGAATCCGAGCGCCCGACGCATGAGCGAACGCCGGCCGCGGGCCGCGTGTACCAGTCGGCCGACGATCTCCTGCGCGACCTCGGTGGCGACACGGGTCCCCAGGCGCGGGCGCTGGCCACGGGCTACTGGATGGCGATCCACGACGCCGACGCGGGCTACCTCACGGCGACCGAGCTGCTGAAGTACCTGCAGTCGGAGACGGGCAGCCTGGCGGAATTGACCGGGCTCGGCTACGTCCAGGCCGTCCGTGACTGCGCCGAGGCGGGCCAGGCCCGGCGGCTGCCCGCCGAAGGTGCGGCCGGGGAGGCCGCGGCGAGGCGCGACGCCGCGTGCGTCAGGGCCTGGCTCGAGCACCGGCCAGCCACCGTGATGCAGCCCGCGTTGACCGCGGTCCAGCTGGCCCTGGCCGGATCGCAGGAGCGCGGGCCGGCGCGACGGCCGGACGCCGTGGCGCCCGCCACCCGTCTCGGGGCGATCGGCGCCCAGTCGCGGGTGGCCAAGGGCATGGCCGTCGCCGCTTGCGCGCTCGTGCTCGTCGTCGTCGTCCAGCAGGTGTCTTCCAGCCGTGCCGCCGCGCGAGCGGCGGCGTTCGACCTCGCGGTCGGCCGGCAGGCGGAGTACATGACGGCCATGCTGCTCGAGCAGCGGCGCTACGAGAAGGACTCGATCCTGAACATGGCGGACCCGGCGGAGAGCGAAGCCTACGCCGGGCAGTGGGAGAAGGCGCGGGTCGCGATGCAGAGCACGATTGACACGCTCGGGGCGGCCAACCTCGCCGACGAGGATCGGCAGTCGCTACTCGAGATTCGCGACGACTCCCGGAGATACGAGCAGGGGTATCTGCAGGTGCTGACCCAGATGCGCCAGGGGCGCGTGCGATCGCCTCAGGAGGCGAATCGCATGCTGGAGGCCTACAAGCCGGCGGCGCATCGCGCCGAGGTCAACGGCGTGCTGCTGGCCACGCGCGCCATGCAGCGGCTGCACCAGTGAGCGCCGGCTGCGCTTCGCGCAGGAAGTCTCCCGGAGGCCTCGGAATCTTCTGACCGTGTCAACGATATCGACACGGCCCATGCCCGTTGCTATAAGTGCCTCACGATGTCCAGGCGCGGCGCAGCCCGCGGATCGGAGGGAGCGATGGACCGGTTCATTCTTCACGCGGCCGCGGCGCTCGCGCTCGCCATTCCCGCGGCGGCGTTCGCGGACGTCACGATCGAGGCACCGTGGGTGCGCGGCGTCGTGGCCGGGCAATCGGCGACGGGTGCCTTCATGACGATCCGCAGCACCGACGCGACGGCGCTGGTCGGCGTCTCGTCGCCCGCGGCCGAGGCCCTGCACGTGCACCGGACGGCGATGACCGACGGCATGATGGCCATGGAGCCCGTCGACGCGTTGCCGGTGCCGGCGCACGGCAGCGTGGCGCTGGAGCCGGGCGGCTTCCACGTGATGCTGATGGGCCTGCGCACGCCGCTTCACCCGGGCGACAAGGTGCCGCTGACGCTGACATTTCGAGGCGCGGACCAGCGGGAGACTTCGGTCACCGTGCAGGCCGAGGTCCGGGACGTCACCGGCGTGCCGGCCCCTGGCAAGCGCTGAGCGGCTGCCGTGAGGACGACATCGATGCCGGCACGCCTGCGCAGGCGCGCGCTGCTCGGGCTGGCCGGAGCGCTCCTCGCGCGCGCCGCCCCGGCCGCGTCGTCGAGCGGCAAGGACGTGACCGCCGAACACCTGGGCGGCCTGCTGGACCTGCGCGACCCGACGGGCCGCGTGCGCCGCCTCGCGGAGTTCCGCGGCAAGGTACTGCTTCTGTTCTTCGGCTACACGCGCTGCCCCGACGTCTGTCCGACGACCTTGCTGCGCGTGGCCGAGGCCGTGCGGCTGCTGCGCACCGACGAGGCCGCGCGCGTGCAGGTCCTGTGGGCGACGGTCGATCCCGAACGGGACACCCCTGCGCTCGTGGGCCGGTACGTGGAGGCGTTCAACCCCGCCTTCATCGGCCTGAGCGGCTCGGTGGCGCAGACCGACGCCGTGACCGCGGCCTTCAAGTTCCGCTACGAGATCACGTACTACCGCAGCGAGGTCCTGGTGAGCCATTCGCCCGACGGCTACGTGATCGATGCGCGCGGACGCACCCGGGTCCGCATCGGCTACGACGCGAGTCCCGAGCAGATCGTCCGCGACGTGCGCGCCCTGCTCGCGGAGGCCTGAGCACGCCGTCGCCGCGCTGGCAGAGCCGCTCGACTATCTGGAGCGGCGCCGCGACCCGCGCGACAACCTGCTGCGGCACACGCGGCAGGGCGCCGGTTCAGGGGCGGCTCGTGTGCGCCCCGGCCTGCGCGTCGGACTCGCTCCAGCCGTATTGCCCGATCAGCGGCACGAAGGCGACGCTGCCCAGCGTCTGCCGCCCATAGTCCGATTCGCCGTGGCGCACGACCTTGAGCAGCCGCTGCGTGCCGTGGTCGCCGACGTCCAGCGGCATCAGCAGGCGGCCGCCGACGCGCAGCTGTTCCTTCAGCGGGGCCGGCACCTCGGGGCCGGCCGCCGCGACCAGGATGGCGTCGAACGGCGCGGCCTCGGGCCAGCCCAGCGTGCCGTCGCCGGTGCGCAGGTGGATGTTGCGGCAGCCGAGCGCGTCCAGGCGCGCGCGCGCGCCGCGCGCCAGCAGCTCGTGGCGCTCGATCGTGTGCACCGTGTCGGCCACCCGCGCCAGCACGGCCGACGCGTAGCCCGATCCGGTGCCGATCTCGAGCACGCGGTCGTCCGGGCCCACTTCTGCGGCCTCGACCATCCACGCCACCATGAAGGGCTGGGAGATCGTCTGTCCGGCCTCGATGGGCAGCGGCGAGTCGTCATAGGCGAAGGGCGCCATGCGCTCGTCGACGAAGCGCTCGCGCGGCACCGTGCGCATCGCGCGCAGCACGCGATCGTCACGGATGCCGCGGCCGACGAGCTGGCGCTCGACCATGTCGTCGCGCTCGGATTGGAAGGACCGGTCCATGGCGCCTCCTGTGGCGGATTCCCGCCCGGAGCGAGCAAGGTGCATGCCCCGGCACCGTTGATTCTGCGCCGGCGCGGCCGAGCGCGTGCCGGATCGCCGCACGACGGCTGGCGCCGCGACCTACTCGTCGCTC
>DASQCX010000306.1:0-1529 GCA_035634455.1 Burkholderiaceae bacterium | reverse complement strand
TGCAAGGCGCTCTGGCACATGTCACAACCCAGCACGGCTCGGCCACCTTGCGCGTGCTCATCAACCGTGGACAGCGGCCAGGTACGCTGTTCGTGCCGATCCACTGGTCGGCCGAAAACAGCTCGGGGGGACGCGTGGGCGCGCTCGTGCAGCCCGCCACCGACCCCCATTCCGGCCAACCGGAAGCCAAAGCAACACCGGCGCGCATCGCTCCCCTCGCCGTCGGTTACTTCGGCCTGGCATGCTCCCGCCGGCCGCTCGAACGCACAGGCCTGGTCTATTGGGCCACGGCCCGGGCGACCTTCGGCCACATCCTCCATTTCGCGCTCGATGCGCCAGACCGCGGTTGGCTGGCCTGGCAGCGCGCCCAGCTGCCCGAGGGCGATTTGCTCACCTTCGCCGACGCTGCCACAGGCACCTACCGTGCCGCAGCGCTGCGCGAGGGGCGCCTCGAAGCCGTCGTGTTCGTCGGCCCGACGCCCACGCTGCCCGCACCTGACTGGCTGAAGGGGCAGTTCGAACGCGCGACCATTCCGAGCTTGGAGCGTCGCGCCTTGCTCGCCGGCCGGCCGATAGCGGGAGCGATGGATGAGGGGCCCATCGTCTGCGTCTGCTTCCAGATCGGCGCCCAGCGCATCCGCGCCGCGGCCCAAGCCGGGAGCCGCACGGTCGAGGCCATCGCCAAGCGCCTCGGCGCTGGCACCAATTGCGGCAGCTGCGTACCGGAGGTTCGCCGCCTCATTGCCATCAAGGAGCCGGCGCATGAGCGCGCATGAGGCGTTGCAACCGCGCACCCCGCAGACGGTACGACCGCCGCGCATATCGGCGCTGGCGAGCGTGCCGCTGTTCTTCAAGCTGCAAGGCAAGCGCGTTGTCGTCGCTGGCGGCAATGCCGCGGCTGCCTGGAAGGCCGAGCTGCTGTCGGCCGCGGGGGCCACGGTCGAGGTGTGGGCGCCGGAGCCCTGCGCCGACATGTGCGCCCTCGCAGATGACCCACCGGGGGGGCCTGTGGTGTTGCAGGCCAAGGCATGGGACGGCGCCAACTTTGCGGGCGCGGAGCTCGTCGTGGGGGCCGCCGACGATATGGAGGAAGCGCGCCGTCTTGCCAGCGCCGCGCAGCGCGCCGGCGTGCCGGTCAACGTGATCGATCGCCCGGCCTTCTCAACCTTCTGCTTCGGGGCGATCGTCAACCGCTCGCCGCTCATCGTCGGCATTTCCACCGACGGCGCCGCGCCGGTGTTCGCGCAGGCCATCCGCTCGCGCATTGAGGCCCTGCTGCCGGCGGGATTCGCGCGCTGGGTCGAGGCCGCGCACGTCTGGCGCCGCGAGTTGAGGCGCCTCAAGCTCGCCGACGCCGTGCGCCGCCGCTTCTGGGACCGGTTTGCAAGGCTTGCGCTCGCCGAGCCCAGCCGCACGCCAGGCGCCAGCGACCGCGACCGCCTGCTTGCCGAGGCGCAAGGCGGCGGCCACCGCCGGGGCCATGGCCTGCACCAAAGCCTGGGCCAAAACCTGGGCCAAAACCTGGGCCA
>DASQCX010000305.1:0-2474 GCA_035634455.1 Burkholderiaceae bacterium | reverse complement strand
TGAACAGCTCGTGCAGCGACGCGTCGGCCGCGATCGTGCGCGCGCCGCGGGCCGTCGGCAGCGTCGCCACCGTCTCGAAGCGGCCGGGGGCCGTCTCGGCGACGACGCTGATCGTGCCGTCCTGGCCGTTGGCGCTGTAGGCCTTGCCGTCCATCCAGGCGACGCCGTCCGGGCCGCGGCCGATCGCGGCCTTGGCGAGCACCTTGCCTTGCGCGGGATCGCTCACCACCAGGAGGCCGTTCTCGCAGACCGAATAGAGGCGGCCTTGCGGGTCGATCGCCAGTCCGCTCGGGCTCTCGCACGGCGCGAGGCTGTAGTGGCGCTCGATCTTCAGCGTCGCCGCGTCGAGGACGGCGAGCTCGCCCTTGTCCTCGATGTTGAAGTAGACGCGGCCGTGGCCGTCGGCCACGGCGAACTCGGGCCGGCCCGGGCTCGCGATGGTGGCCAGCACCTGCGACGAGCGCGCGTCGATGGACGTGACGTCGGAGGAATGGCCGTTGAGCGCGAACACGCGGTGCGTGACGGGCTCGTAGACGATGGCGTCGGGCCCGTGCCCGGCCTTGACCTTGCCGATCGCCTTGCCGCTGGCGGCATCGAACACGCCCACCGAGTCGTCGCCGCCGTTGCTGGTGAAGACCTTGCCGAGGTCGGGCGCCGCGGCGGCGCCGTGGACGCCCGGCGTCGGCGACAGCTGCAGGACGGGCTTGCCGCCCTGGGTGTCGATCACGTCGACGCGCTCGCGATGCGCCACGTACAGACGGTGCGACTGCGCATCGACGCTGACGTAGTCCCAGCGCGTGGGATCGGGCAGCGGGATGGACTGCGCATCCGCCGCGACGGCGCGCAGGGACGCCAGCGCCAGCACGGACAGGCCAAGGATCGCAGGGGCGCCGCGCGCGTTGAAGACACCAGGGTTCGCAGACATCAAAGCTCCAGTTGATAGGCGAGGAAGACCGAGCGGCGGTTGGTCTGGACGCCGCTCAGTCCGCGCCCCGCCGAGAAAAGCAGATTGTGGTGGGGCGCGAGGTTCGCGATCGCGCCCACGTTGAACCCGCATGAATTCGGCACCCCGGGCGCGGGCGAGGTCTTGCGGAAGACCTCGGCGCCGAGGCTGAACTGGTCGCCGAACGAGCGCTGCGCCAGCAGCCCCGCGAACCAGCTGTCGCGCGCGTCGCGCGCCGGGTTGGCGAGCCAGCCGACGCCGGCGTCCAGGCTCCAGGGCCCCACGGTGCGCTGCACCCACAGCGGCAGCAGCAGCTGCGCCCGTCCGTTGCCCAGGCCGCGCGGCGCGTCGCCGGTCGGCAGCGTCACGGTGGGATAGACCGCGGCCGACCAGCCCGGATCGTCATCGTGCAGGAAGCGGTATTTGACGCCCAGCTCGACGTCGCCGAGCCCCACGCGCAGCGGGCCGGCGCCCGGCCGGTCGAATGCGGCCGGCAGCGCGACGTGGCACTGGGTCTCGCGCGCGCAGCCGTAGTTGACCTCGCCGCTCAGGACGCCGGCGCGGCCGTCCGAGCTCCGGGTCTCCTGGTAGATCGCGTTGATCTCCGCGTGGCCCGCGTCGACCGGCTCGGGATCGTCCGTCAGGAAGGGCGGCCCGGCGTGGGCGGCCATGGCGGCCAGGCACAGCGGCACCGTCAGGCATCGCGCCACCACCCCCATCGCGGCCGTGGTCCTGCGACGGTCCGGCACGGCGCGCGTCAGGCGCCGTGACCCGCGCGGGCGGGCTGCCGCGGGAACACGGCGATGCACAGCGTCATGAACGCCAGCAAGGCCAGCGAGGCGTACAGGCGGCTGAGCTGCAGCCCGCCTTGCGACAGCGGCTTGTCCAGGAAGTCGCCGACGGTGGCGCCGAGCGGGCGCGTCAGGACGAAGGCCAGCCAGAACAGCAGCGTGCGCGAGACGCGCGTCCAGAAGTACAGCGCAGCCACCAGCGCCAACGCGCCGCCGAAGATCAGCGCCGCGTTCTCGTAGCCGAGCGCGAGGCCGCCGCGGTCGTCGCCCGCGGTCCAGTCGCCGAGCGCCGTGCCCAGCGTCTGCGAGAACAGGATGGTGCACCAATAGAACCATTCGGCGCGCGGCGTGGCGACGCTGGCAATGGCCACCGTGCCCTCCACGCGATACCAGACGACGAGACTGATGACCAGCAGCAGGCCGATGATGGACACACCCCCTGGGTATCCCACGCCAACCGAGCGATCGAAGAAGTCGGCCATCGTCGTGCCCAGTGTCGTCGTCGCGACGATGGTCGCCCAGTACACGAGCGCGTGGAAGCGCGCGGCCTTGACCTGCGCCTGGACGAGCACGACGAACAGCGCCGCGAAGATGCCCGTGCCCACGAGGTAGCCCAGGTTCAGCGACATGGTCACCCAGTCGCCGCCGGTCTCGCCCAGGGTCGTGGCCGCCACCTTGGCGAGCCAGAAGCCGAGCGTCACCGCGGGGACCTTGGTCATGGCCGGGTCGGCAGGCGTCCG
>DASQCX010000304.1:0-3118 GCA_035634455.1 Burkholderiaceae bacterium | reverse complement strand
CGAGAGCCCCTGGTGCACCAGCCGCGGCAACTCGGGCAGGTAGTGGGCGTAGCGCGGCGCCTCGTCCTTCAGGCGGTCGACGAAACCGCGCCAGCCGACCTGCTGGTTCATCCAGCGCTCGAGGAAGGGCTGCGCGGTGCTCCACAGGTCGAGCTCAGGGTCGAGCTGGCGGCCCAGGCCTTCGACGTTGAGCAGCGTCTTCTGCAGCAGCACCAGCTGCGGCTGGATCTCGACGTTGAAGCGGCGCGAGGTCTGGAACAGCCGCAGCAGCACCTGGCCCAGCGAGATGTCCTTCAGCGGGCGGTCGAAGTGCGGCTCGCAGACGGCGCGCACGGCGCTCTCGAGCGACTCCAGCCGCGTGTCGGGCGGCACCCAGCCGCTCTCGATGTGCAGCTCGGCCACGCGCTTGTAGTCGCGCCGGAAGAAGGCGATGAAGTTCTGCGCCAGGTAGTCCTTGTCGGACTCGGTGAGCGTGCCGATGATGCCGAAGTCCAGCGCGATGTAGCGGCCGAAGGTCTCCGGCGCGACGCTGACCTGGATGTTGCCCGGGTGCATGTCCGCGTGGAAGAAGCCGTCGCGGAACACCTGCGTGAAGAAGATGGTGACGCCGTCGCGCGCCAGCTTGGGGATGTCGACGCCAGCCTCGCGCAGGCGGTCGACCTGGCTGATGGGCACGCCGTACATGCGCTCCATCACCATCACGCGCGAAGTGCAGAAGTCCCACAGCATCTCGGGCACCATGATCAGGTCGAGGCTGGCCATGTTGCGGCGCAGCTGCGCGGCGTTGGCGGCCTCGCGGATCAGGTCGAGCTCGTCGTGCAGGTACATGTCGAACTCGGCGACGACCTCGCGCGGGCGCAGGCGCTTGCCGTCGGCGCTGATGCGCTCGACCCAGCGCGCGACCGTGTGCAGGATCGCGAGGTCGCTCTCGATGGCGCCGAGCACGTTGGGCCGCAGCACCTTGACCGCGACCTCGCGCCCGCCCTTTAGCGTGGCGAAGTGCACCTGCGCGATCGACGCGCTGGCCACCGGCGTGTTGTCGAAGTCCTGGAACACGTCGTCGAACCTGCGGCCCTGCTCCTTCAGCAGGCCGGACTCCACCAGCGCGCGCGCCGTCGCGCCGTCGAACGGCGGCACGCGGTCCTGCAGCAGCGCGAGCTCGTCGGCGATGTCGGCCGGCAACAGGTCGCGCCGGGTGGACAGCACCTGGCCGAACTTGATGAAGATCGGGCCCAGCCGCTCCAGCGCCTGGCGCAGGCGCGGGCCACGCGGCTCATCGTAGCTGCGGCCGATGGACATCAGCCGCGCCAGGCCGCGCAGCCACGGCTGGCGCACGCGGCCGAGCGCGATCTCGTCGACGCCGAAACGCATCAGCGTGAACGCGATGAACAGGAGGCGCGCGAAGTGTTTCATCGGGTCAGGACGCTCGCGCGACTGGCACCGAGACGGTGGACATCACGACTTCTTGCGCGCCTGCAACTGGTCGAACAGCTGCCCCACCGCGTTCTTGACCATCTCGCCGGCCTGCGCGAACTGCGCGCTCGCGCGGCTGACGCCCTCGGCCACGGTGGGCCCGAAGAAGCGCTCGGCGTCGGCGGCCGGATCCCAGCGCACGTTCTGCGCGATCCAGCTGACGTCGGCCGCCAGCGCGCCGTCGCCGTCGATGGACATCGGCGGCAAGCCGCCCTTGAACACGCTGCCCGCGGCCTTGGCCGGGTCGGCCGCGTCCAGCCGCACCTGCAGGTCGGGCGCCAGGCCGGCCTCCTCGGCCGGTTCGACGGCCTCGAACAGCCCGGCCGGCGTGACGCGCAGCGACAGCGGCGGCGGCACCGGGATCAGGCCCGGCCAGCCGCTGACGTCGACGCGGACCGTCTTGCCCGCATGCGCGCGCAGGCGCTCGACCGCGGGCGGGCAACCCGTCAGCACGTGGTTGGCAAACAGCACCATGCGGTTGCGCACGGCGGGCAGCCAGAGATCCTGGAAAGGCAAGTCCATGGGCGCGATTGTAGGTGGCGCGGGTGCGCCCCGCGTGACGCTCAGGCGCGCGCGCGGCGGAACGGCCGGAAATGCGCGTGGTCGGCGGCGGCGAGCAGTTCGCGGTCGCCGGCGCTGTCGCCGTAGGCGTGCAGCTCGTGCGCGCGCAGGTCGCCCAGCAGCGCGGCGAGCCGGCGCAGCTTCTCGGGGCCGGTGCAGTCGCGGCCGGCCAGCGCGCCCGTCAGGCGCTCGACGCCGTCGGCGCCGGGGCGGCTGGCCAGGCGCGTGCACAGCACGTGGTCGAAGCCCAGCTGCGCGCCAACGTGGTCGAGGTAGACGTCCAGCGTCGCGCTCGCCAGCACCAGCAGGTGGCCCTGCGCGCGGTGCCACGCGATGCGCTCGAGCGCGCCCGGACGCAGGCGTGACGCGAGCCCGCGCGCGTACGCGGGCCCCAGCGCGCGCAGGCGCGGCGCGGGCATGTCCGCCACGAGCCGGCGCAGCACGCGCCGCTTGAAGGCGTCGATGGGCAGGACGCGCAGCAAGGTGCCCGCGAACGCCAGCGGCTGCGCGGCGAAGGCGGCGGCGACGCGCCGGCGCCCGAACGCAGCCACGAGGAAGGGCACGAGCGTGTCGCGGTCGGTGACCGTGCCGTCGAAGTCGAACACCGCGACGACGCGGCGCGCGGCCGGCATCACGCCACCGCGTCGAACCCGCGCGGATTCATGGACTGCCAGCGCCAGCTGTCCTCGCACATCGCGGCCAGGTCGCGCGTGGCCTGCCAGCCGATGTCGGCCAGCGCCTTGGCGGGGTCGGCGTAGCAGCTGTCGATGTCGCCGGGGCGGCGCGCGACGATGTCGTAGGGCACGGGCCGGCCGCTGGCCTTCTCGTAGGCGGCGATCAGCTCCAGCACGCTGTAGCCGCGGCCGGTGCCCAGGTTGACCAGCAGCGAGCCGGGCGCGCCCAGCAGCTTGTCCAGCGCCTTGACGTGGCCCTGCGCGAGGTCGACCACGTGGATGTAGTCGCGCACGCCGGTGCCGTCGGGGGTGTCGTAGTCGTCGCCGAAGATCTGCAGCTTCTCGCGCTGACCGGCGGCGACCTGCAGCGCGATCGGGATCAGGTGCGTCTCCGGGTCGTGGCGCTCGCC
>DASQCX010000303.1:0-2027 GCA_035634455.1 Burkholderiaceae bacterium | reverse complement strand
GACTCAGCCTGCTCGAGCTGGAAGCCGGGCGCTGCCTGTTCCGCGACCATCGCGGCCGTGTAGAGGCGATCCAGGTGGACGTCGTGGTGCCGGCGTTGCTGGAGGCGTTCTCGTCAACGCCCACTCCCGCGTGAGCGCGGGCGCGGCCGCCCGGCTGCTCGCGCGCGTGTCGCTCCTGGCGCTGCTGGCGGCAGCGGCCATCGCAAGCGGCCCCGGTCTTCAGCCGGCGAGAGCGCTCGATCTTGCGCCGCCGCGCTCGAGCGCGGGAAGCGCGCCCCAGGCCGCTGATTCGCCGCCCCGCCAAGTACACGGGGGCGGGGGGCTCGATCGAGCGCCGAGCAGCCCGCCGCTCGTTGGCTATGGAGAACCGTCAGGCGCGGGTGGCAGCGATCAGGCCGGGGTGAGCCCGCCACGAGAAGCGGACCCGCTGGTGAGCAACGGCCTCGGCAGTCCGCTGTGCAGGGCGACGCTGGGACAGGGCGAACTGTCGACAGCCGCCCAGCGCGACTGCGAGACGTCGGGGTTTATAGCCGCACCGGCGCCAACCGGCGACTACGGGATCGACGTGCACATCGACACGGGCCTGCTCGGGCTCAGCTCTGGCGGGCTGTTGGCGGCAGTGCAGGACCTGTTCGTGACGCCTGTGTGGATGGCGCTGGTGTGGGCGGTGCACGCGCTCGTGGTGATGCTCGAGTGGTGTTTCGCCATCGACCTGCTGGACAGCGCGTCGGTGAGCAATGGCGTGGGCAGGGGCCTGCGCCAGATGCAGGCCGCGTTCACCGAGCCGTGGCTAGCGACCGTACTTGCCGTCGCGTCGGTACTTGCCGCCTACAACGGCCTTGTTCGTCGCCGAGTTGCCGAGACCGTCGGCCAGGCGCTCCTCATGTTCGCGATGATCGGCGCAGGCACCTGGGTGATGCTCGAGCCGACTGGCACCGTCGGCGCGTTGGGCCGGTGGGCCAACCAGGCCAGCCTCGGAACGCTTGCGGTGACCGCCCGCGGCGCGCCGGCGGGCGCGGGACGCGCGCTGGCGGACAGCATGCAGAGCGTGTTCGCCGCGGCCGTCGAAGCGCCGTGGTGCTACCTGGAGTTCGGTGACGTCAGCTGGTGCCGGGATCCGGCCCGGCAGGACCCGCGATTGCGAGCCGCCGCGCTGAAGATCGCCGTGGCCGAGACGGCGCTGGTGGGCTGCAGGGAAAGCACGTCGTTCCTGGGACCGTGCGCGGCCAGTGGCAGCGCGCAGGCGAAGACGCTCGAACACAGCTCGCTGCTACTGCGCGAGGCGCGCAGCAACGGGGCGATCTTTCTCGCGCTCCCCGCGAACGGGCCGGCGCGCAACTCGATCAATGAACCGGGGTCGCTGCTGCGGGTCATGTGCCAGACAAGCGACGCAACAAGCTGCCGCGGGGCGACCGCTGCACAGGCGGAGTTCCGCACGAACGGCGGCACCTGGTCGAGGGTGGGCGGACTGCTGCTGATCGTGGCGGGCGCCCTGGGGATGATGCTGCTACTGGGGTTCATCGCGCTGCGGCTGCTGGCAGCGGCGCTGTTCAGCCTGCTTTACCTGCTGCTGGCGCCCGCCGCCGTGCTGGCACCGGCGCTCGGCGAGTCGGGACGGGCGGCGTTTCGCAAATGGGGGGCGCACCTGCTGGGGGCTGTCGTGTCCAAGCTCCTGTTCTCGTTCCTGCTCGGCGTGGTGCTGGCGGTGCTGGCGATCCTTGCTCACCTGCAGGCGCTGGGATGGTGGACGCAGTGGCTATTGATGTCGGCCTTCTGGTGGGGCGCCTACGCGCGCCGCCACCAGGCGCTCGGGGTGACGGCGGACATGATCGGGCGCGAGCATCAGGTGCACAGACGCTCGCTTCTGCAGCGCGCCGGTGAGGCGCTGGAGTCGCCGCGCAAGCTGATCAGGGGAGCGCGCCGGACGATGGGCAAGCTGTCGAGGCAGCCGCCCACGCGCGAGCAGCTGCGCAGTCTGGGGCGCGCCGGTCGCGAGCGGGCCCGGGCCGCATCCGGAGAGCAGGCCC
>DASQCX010000302.1:0-2801 GCA_035634455.1 Burkholderiaceae bacterium | reverse complement strand
CCGCCTGCGGCGCCGCGCCCGCATCGGCGGCACGCGCCGCCTTGATCATGTCCGACGCCTTCTCCGCCACCATGATCACCGGCGCGTTGGTGTTGCCGCCGATGATGCGCGGCATCATCGAGGCGTCGACCACGCGGATGCCTTCCAGCCCGTGGACGCGCAGGTCGGCGCCGACGACGTCCAGCGCGCCGTTGCCCATGCGGCAGGTGCCGACCGGGTGGTAGATGGTGTCGGCGTAGGCGCGGATGAACTGCTCGATCTCGGCGTCGGTGGTGGCGCTCGCCGAGCGCGGGTGCTCGGCGCCGCCCAGCCTGGCCAGCGCGGGCTGGGCGAACAGCGCGCGCATCAGGCGGAAGCCGCGCACCATGCGGGCGAGGTCGTCGGGGTCGGCCAGGAAGTTCGGGTCGATGAGGGGCGCGGCCATCGGGTCGGGGCTGGCCAGCGTGACGCTGCCGCGGCTCTTCGGGCGCAGCACGCAGACGTGGCCCGAGTAGCCGTGGCCGAACACCGTCTTGCGGCCGTGGTCGACCAGCTTGCCGATGACGAAATGCAGCTGCAGGTCGGGGATGGGCTCCGAGGCCTGGCTCTTGATGAAGCCGCCGGACTCGGCGAAGTTGGTGGTGAGCCTGCCGCTGCGGCGATTGCGCCATTCGGGGATCGCCGCGAGCACGCGCGCGACGCCGCCGAACGAGATGCCGAAGCTCTCCTTGAGCGCCGGGGCGTCGACCACCTGCACGGCGTCGAGGTGGTCGTGCAGGTTCCTGCCGACGCCGGGCAGGTCGTGCACGATGCCGATTCCCATCTTCGCCAGCTCGTCGCCGGGGCCGACGCCCGACAGCATGAGGATCTGCGGCGTCTGCAGCGCGCCGGCGGCCATCAGCACCTCGTGCCTGGCGCCGATCTGCTCGAGGCGGCCGTCGCGGCGGAACTCGACGCCGGTGGCGCGCCTGCCCTCGAACAGGACGCGCGTGGTGTGCGCGCCGGTGAACACGGTGAGATTCTTGCGGCCGAGATTGGGCGTGAGATAGGCCTTGGCGGCGCTGAAGCGCTCGCCGTTGCGGTGCGTGACCTGGTACTGGCCGATGCCTTCCTGCTCGGCGCCGTTGAAGTCGTCGGTGATGCGGTAGCCCGCCTCGCGGCCGGCGTCGATGAAGGGCTGCGTGATCTTGCTGGGGCTGCGCAGGTCCATCACGTTGAGCGGGCCGTCGTTGCCGTGGTACTCGTCGCGGATGCGCTCGTTGTGCTCGGCGCGGCGGAAGTAGGGCAGCACGTCGTCGTAGGCCCAGCCCGGATTGCCCTCGGACGCCCAGTGGTCGTAGTCGGCGCGGTGGCCGCGGATGTAGATCATCGCGTTGACCGAGCTGGAGCCGCCCAGCACCTTGCCGCGCGGCTGCCAGCCGACGCGGCCGTTCAGGCCCATCTGCGGCACGCTGTCGAAGTTCCAGTTGGCAGTGCCGGTCTGCGGCATCAGCGCCAGGCCCGCGGGCACGTGGATCAGGATGCTCTTGTCCACGGGGCCGGCCTCGAGCAGCGCCACCGTCACGTCGGGGTCCTCGCTGAGCCGCGCCGCCAGCACGCAGCCGGCCGAGCCGCCGCCCACCACGATGTAGTCGA
Source organism: Burkholderiaceae bacterium (assembly GCA_035634455.1). Classification (GTDB taxonomy): domain Bacteria; phylum Pseudomonadota; class Gammaproteobacteria; order Burkholderiales; family Burkholderiaceae_C; genus Scleromatobacter. Next base: position 1,187 of record DASQCX010000302.1, on the reverse strand, counting down.
AATCCATGCTTGTCTCTTTCTTGTGGTCAGCCAACGAAAGCCTCTGGGGGAATCATGCGCGCCGGATCAGGCGATCGCTTCGGGTGGGTCGGCGAGACCATGCCGGCGCATCAGCGCGGCACGTCTGCGGGGATGGAAATTGATGCGCGACGCGTCCGAGTGGACCGCCGCGACGAGGCGGCCGTCCATCAGGGCGAACCACAGCGGCGGGAAGTACGCGACGGTGAACATGCCGAAGTAGCCGTTGGGCAGCTGCGGCACGTCGGCGAAATGGCGCAGCGACTGGTAGCGCCGCAGCGGGTGCGCGTGGTGGTCGGAATGGCGCTGCAGGTGGAACACGGCCCAGTTCGAGAACAGGTGGTTGCTGTTCCAGGAGTGCTGCGGCGCCGTGCGCTCGGGCCGGCCGTCGGGGCCGGCGCGGCGCAGCAGGCCGTAGTGCTCGATGTAGTTGGCGGTGGTCAGCTGGAAGTTGGCCCACAGCGACGCGAGCACCAGGAAGACGAGCACGCGCGGGCCCAGCCAGGCCGCGAGCGCCGTCCACAGCGCGACGGTGATCAGCGCCGGCTGCAGCAGCTCGTTGCGCAGCGACCAGAAGGCGAGCCCGTCGACGCGCATGCGCTCGCGCTCGAGCTGCCACGCGCGGCGGAACGCGCCGGGCATCTCGCGCAGCGCGAAGCGCCAGATGCCTTCGCCCATGCGCGCGGACGCGGGGTCGGCGGGCGTGGCGACGTCGCGATGGTGGCCGCGGTTGTGCTCGATGGTGAAGTGGCCGTAGAAGGTCGGCGCCAGCACGATCTTCGCGAGCCAGCGCTCCAGCCGCGTCTTCTTGTGGCCCAGCTCGTGGCCCAGGTTGATGCAGAAGCCGCCCACCATGCCCGTGGTCATGACGACGGCCAGCTGGCCGGCCCAGGTCAGCGGCGTGCGCATGCAGAACCACGCGCCGTAGACGAACGCGCCCCACAGCAGCGGCACCAGCGCGAAGGTGACGCGGCGGTAGTACGGGTCGGCCTCCAGCGCGGGCACGGCGTCCTCGGGCGGATTGCTGGTGTCGGCGCCGAGCGCGAGGTCGATTAGAGGCGCCACGCAATAGACGAAGATCACCGGAAGCCACAACATCGCGGTCTGCGGCCACGCGCGGTACAGCAACGGGCCCAGGCCCACCAGCGCCGGCACGGCCAGCGACAGCA
>DASQCX010000301.1:0-3334 GCA_035634455.1 Burkholderiaceae bacterium | reverse complement strand
AGCAGCCCGCATTGCGCGAACAGCCGACGAACCTCATCGAGGCCATGGTGGCGGCCCGCGACCGCGAGGGCAGCGCCGTCACCGACCAGGACGTGTCGGGCAACGTGCTGACCATGCTGCTCGCCGGCGAGGACACGACCGCCAACACGCTGGCCTGGACGCTGCACCTGCTGTGGACGCATCCGGCGGCCTTGGCGCGCGCCGTCGACGAGGTGCGCCGCCTGTGCGGCGATGCGCCGGTGCCGACGCTCGATCACATCGCGCAGCTCGACTACATCGAGGCCTGCGCCCACGAGGCCATGCGGCTCAAGCCTGTGGCGCCGGTCAACGCCGTCGAGGCGCTGCGCGACACGACGGTCGGCGACGTCCACGTTCCCAGGGGCATGGTGGTCATCGGCGTGATGCGCCGCGACGCCACCAGCGAGCGACACATCGTCGACGCCGGCGCCTTCGACCCCGAGCGCTGGCTCGGCGACGCGTCCTCCGCGGCGAGCTCGGCCAAGCGCATCTCGATGCCGTTCGGCGCCGGCCCGCGCATCTGCCCCGGGCGCTACCTCGCGCTGCTGGAGATGAAGATGGCCCTGGCGGTGCTTCTCGGGCACTTCGAGCTCGCCGCGGTCGGCACCGACGACGGCCAGCCGCCGCGCGAGAAGCTGCAGCTGGCGATGGCGCCCGTCGGCCTGCGGATGCGACTGCGCGAGCGCGCCGCCGACCACGCCTGACCGGCGGCGGTCAGCGCATCAGGCCGGCTTCCAGAGCGTGGGCAGGCCTTCGAGATTGCGGAACACCGACGACAGCGCCCCGCGGGCGACCAACGCCGTCGCCTTCTCGATGTCCGGCGCCAGGTAGCGGTCGGTCGCCATCGCGCCGCACTCCGCGCGCAGCAGCGCGTGCGCCTGCTCCAGCGCCGCCGAGCTGCGCAGCGGCCGCAGGAACTCGACGCCCTGCGCGGACGCCAGCCACTCGATGCCCAGGATCACCGACACGTTGGAGATCATCGCCTGCAGGCGCCGCGCGGCGAACGTCGCCATCGACACGTGGTCCTCCTGGTTGGCGGACGTCGGCAGCGAGTCGACGCTGGCCGGGTGCGCCAGCGACTTGTTCTCGCTGGCGAGCGCCGCCGCCGTCACGTGCGCGATCATGAAGCCCGAGTTCAGGCCCGCGTCGGACGACAGGAACGGCGGCAGGCGCGAGACGCCGGCGTCGATCATCATCGCGATGCGGCGCTCGGCGATCGCGCCGACCTCGGCGATCGCCATGGCCATCGCGTCGGCGGCCAGCGCCACCGGCTCGGCGTGGAAGTTGCCGCCGGACACCAGCACGCCGTCTTCCGCGAAGACCAGCGGGTTGTCGGTGACGGCGTTGGCCTCGCGCACCAGCACCAGCGCGGCGTGGCGCAGCTGGTCGAGGCAGGCGCCCACCACCTGCGGCTGGCAGCGCAGGCAGTACGGATCCTGCACGCGGTCGTCGCCTTCCATGTGCGACTGGCGGATCTGGCTGCCGGCCAGCAGCGCGCGGTAGTAGCGCGCGACGTCGATCTGGCCGGGCTGGCCGCGCAGCGCGTGGATGCGCGGGTCGAACGGGCCGTCGCTGCCGCGCGCGGCGTCCACCGTCAGCGCGCCGATCACCAGCGCCGACTCGAGCACCGGCTCGAAGCTGATCAGCGCGTGCAGCGCCAGCGCGGTCGAGGTCTGCGTGCCGTTGATCAGCGCCAGGCCTTCCTTGGCGTGCAGCGTCAGCGGCGCGATGCCGGCCTTCTCCAGCTCGGGCAGCGCGGGCACGCGTCGGCCGTCGACCAGCATCTCGCCCTCGCCCATCAGCGCGAGCGTCATGTGCGACAGCGGCGCGAGATCGCCCGACGCGCCCACCGAGCCCTGCGACGGCACGTAGGGCACCAGGCCCGCGTTGTGCACGGCGATGAGCGTGTCGACGACCTCCTGGCGCACGCCCGAGTGGCCGCGCGCGAGGCTGGCGGCCTTGATCGCCAGCATCAGGCGCGCGACGGCCGGCTGCAGCGGCGCGCCCACGCCCACCGAGTGCGAGCGGATCAGGTTGCTCTGCAGCGCCGCGAGCTCGCCCTGGCTGATGCGCTTGTTGGCGAGCTTGCCGAAGCCGGTGTTGACGCCGTAGACCGGCGCGTCGCCGGCCGCGGCGGCCTGCACCACGGCGGCGCTGGCGGCGATCGCGGCGCGCGCGGCGGGGTCCAGCACCAGCGTCACGCCGCCGGCGTGCAGGGCTTGCAGGTCTTCCAGCGTCAGGGCGCCGGGCTTGAGTTGGAGAGTGGTCATTGAATCGGTCACTTGATCATCGGCAGGTTCAGGCCGTGGCGCTTGGCGGCCTCGCGCGCGTCGGCGTAGCCGGCGTCGGCGTGGCGCATGACGCCGGAGGCCGGGTCGTTCCACAGCACGCGCTTCAGGCGCGCGTCGGCTTCCTTCGTGCCGTCGCAGACGATCACGATGCCCGAGTGCTGCGAGTAGCCCATGCCGACGCCGCCGCCGTGGTGCAGCGACACCCAGGTCGCGCCGCCGCCCGTGGCCAGCAGCGCGTTGAGCAGCGGCCAGTCGGACACCGCGTCCGAGCCGTCCATCATGCTTTCCGTCTCGCGGTTGGGCGAGGCGACGGAGCCGGAGTCGAGGTGGTCGCGGCCGATGACGACGGGCGCCTTCAACTCGCCGCTGCGCACCATCTCGTTGAACGCGAGGCCGGCGCGGTCGCGGTCGCCCAGGCCGATCCAGCAGATGCGCGCCGGCAGGCCCCGGAACGCGATGCGCTCGCCGGCCATGTCCAGCCAGCGGTGCAGGTGCGCGTCCTCGGGGAACAGCTCCTTCATCTTGGCGTCGGTCTTGCGGATGTCCTCGGGGTCGCCCGACAGCGCCACCCAGCGGAACGGGCCCTTGCCCTGGCAGAACAGCGGCCGCACGTAGGCCGGCACGAAGCCGGGGAACGCGAACGCGTCGGCCACGCCCTGGTCGAACGCGACCTGGCGGATGTTGTTGCCGTAGTCGACGGTGGGGATGCCCAGCTTCTGGAACTCCAGCATCGCCTGCACGTGCCTGGCAGCGCTCTGCGCGGCGGCCTGGCGCAGCGCCGCGTGCCGCGTGTGGTCGGCCTGCGCGGCCTTCCACTGCTCGACGCTCCAGCCCGACGGCAGGTAGCCGTTGACGAGGTCGTGCGCCGAGGTCTGGTCGGTGACGAGGTCGGGCCGCACGCCGCCGGCGACGGCGCGGCGCGCGAGCTCCGGCAGGATCTCGGCGGCGTTGCCGAGCAGCCCGACGGAGACGGCCCGGCCCTCGGCCGCGTAGCGCTGCATGCGGGCGAGCGCGTCGTCGATGTC
>DASQCX010000300.1:0-6024 GCA_035634455.1 Burkholderiaceae bacterium | reverse complement strand
CGAACCCTGCCAACGCTCGTCCGCCCGCTGGGCCTCGCCGCCGCACTCGCCGCCGCGCCGCTGGCCGCCGCCCAGGCGCAGGAGACCGCCGCCGACAGCGCCGGCGCCACCGGGCCGACCCGGCCGAAGGAGCCGCTGCCGCTGTGGGAGATCGGCGCCGTCGCGATCGCCGCATACCAGCCCGCGTATCCGGGCTCGGATCAGGACCTGCGGCAGCTGCGCATCCTGCCGTTCGGCATCTACCGCGGCTCGCTGCTGCGCGCCGACGGCAACGGCTTCGGCCTGCGCGCGCTGCGCACGCCGCGCTGGGAGTGGAACGTCAGCGGCGCGGGGGCGTTCGGCTCGCCGTCCAGCAAGGTCGACGCGCGCCGCGGCATGCCCGCCATCGGCACGCTGGTGGAGATCGGGCCGGCGGTCAAGGTCAACCTCGGCGACCTCATCGATCCGAAGCGCGAGCCGCGGCTGACGCAGCTTGAGCTGCCCGTGCGCGCGGTGTTCGACGTCAGCCATCGCTTCGCCCGCGAGGGCTGGACCTTCGAGCCGCGCCTGTCGCACACCGCGTGGACGGGGCAGACCTTCGCGCTGGTCGTCTCCGCGGGCGCGCTGTTCGGCGACCGCCGGCTCAACGGCCTGTACTACGGCGTCGGCGCGCCCTACGCGACCGCCGACCGCCCGGCCTACGACGCCCGCGCCGGCCTGGTCGCCACGCGCCTGAACGCCAGCCTGCGCCATCGCATCAACCCGACGCTGCGGCTGCAGTACTTCGCCCAGCTCGAGACCGTGCGCGGCGCGGCCAACGAAGCCAGCCCGCTGGTGCGCAGCAGGCAGGACGCGGGGATCGGTGTCAGCCTGATCTGGGGCGCGTGGCATTCGGCGGAGTCCGGCGTCGAATAGCCGCCGACGGTCCGGCCGCGCGGCAGGGAAGTCACGGGCCGACGGCCGCCCGCGGAGGATTACATTCGCGTCAGGCAGCGCACGGACCAGCCGTCATCAAGCTGCCCGCGAGCGGGCCGAAGATCCCTGGCGGCCCGTACGCGCCCGCAAGAACCTCCACGAGACATCCACCATGCCCACCTGGCTGCTGTCGCTCGATCGCTTCTTCCCCATCCGCTACCTCGCGTGGATCACCTGCGCCGTCGTGATGCTCATCGGCGCGTTCACGCAGGTCGTCGCGCACACGGGCGGCGCCTGGGCGCTGCTGGGGCTGGTCGGCGTCGTCGTCGGCATCCGCGACGTGCGCCAGCGCCGCCACTCGATCCTGCGCAACTACCCGGTGATCGGCCACCTGCGCTTCTTCTTCGAGTTCATCCGGCCCGAGATGCGGCAGTACTTCATCGAGGGCGACAACGAGGCCGCGCCGTTCTCGCGCCAGCAGCGTTCGCTCGTCTACCAGCGCGCCAAGGGCGACTCCGACAAGCGCCCGCTGGGCACGCAGCTGGACGTGCAGTCCGAAGGCTACGAGTGGATCAACCACTCGCTGCAGCCGACCAAGCTGGCCTCGCACGACTTCCGCGTCACCATCGGCCCGGACTGCGCGCAGCCCTACGACGCGAGCATCTTCAACATCAGCGCGATGAGCTTCGGCGCGCTCAGCGGCGCGGCGATCCGCGCGCTGAACGGCGGCGCGCTGCGCGGCAACTTCGCGCACGACACCGGCGAGGGCTCGATCAGCGTGCACCACCGCGCGCAGGGCGGCGACCTGATCTGGGAAGTCGCGTCGGGCTACTTCGGCTGCCGCAACCCGGACGGCACGTTCAACGCCGAGCTGTTCGCCAAGCACGCCACCGAGCCGCAGGTCAAGATGATCGAGGTCAAGCTGAGCCAGGGCGCCAAGCCGGGGCACGGCGGCGTGCTGCCGGGGCCCAAGGTGACCAAGGAGATCGCCGAGGCGCGCGGCGTGGCGCAGGGCGTGGACTGCGTCTCGCCGGCCAGCCACAGCGCGTTCTCGACGCCGGTGGAGATGCTGCAGTTCATCGCGAAGCTGCGCGAGCTCTCGGGCGGCAAGCCGGCCGGCTTCAAGTTCTGCATCGGCCATCCGTGGGAGTGGTTCGGGATCGCCAAGGCGATGCTGGAGACGGGCCTGCTGCCCGACTTCATCGTCGTCGACGGCGGCGAGGGCGGCACCGGCGCCGCGCCGCTGGAGTTCGCCGACCACGTGGGCACGCCCGTGCAGGAAGGCCTGCTGCTGGTGCACAACACGCTGGTCGGCCTGAACCTGCGCGACAGGATCAAGATCGGCTGCGCCGGCAAGGTGGTCAGCGCGTTCGACATCGCGCGCATGATGGCGCTCGGCGCGAACTGGTGCAATTCGGCGCGCGGCTTCATGTTCGCGCTCGGCTGCATCCAGTCGCAGAGCTGCCACACCGACCACTGCCCCACCGGCGTGGCGACGCAGGACCCGCTGCGGCAGAAGGCGCTGGTGGTGCCGTCCAAGATCGAGCGCGTGCACAACTACCATCTGCACACGCTGGGCGCGCTCAAGGAGCTGGTGCAGGCCGCGGGGCTGCGGCATCCCAACGAGATCACCGCCAACCACATCGTGCGGCGCGTGGCCGGCGACAAGGTCAAGCTGCTCGCCAACCACCTCGAGTTCATCGCGCCGGGCGCGCTGCTGGCGGCCGCGCGCGGCGAGTGCGACTGGCCGCACGCCGTCTACCGCATCTACTGGCCGATCGCGCGTGCCGACAGCTTCGCCCCCGCGTGCTCGCAGGCGCAGGCCGGTGCGCTCAAGGTGCCGCTGCCGACCGTGGCGGAGCCGACGGCGATGGATCTGGCGGCGTGAGCGGCGGCCCGCGCCGCGCCATGAAGAAAGCGGCCCGCGGGCCGCTTTGTCGTCGATGCTTCCGGGGCGTCAGGCCGCCGGCGGCGCCGTGTCGATGAAGCTCTGGCGCGTGGCCAGCTTGTCGGCCAGGCGCGCGATGTTCGGGTAGTCCTCGCGCCAGGGGTTCTGCGGGAAGCGGAAGTCGAGGTAGCCGAGCGCGCAGCCGACGGCGATGTCGGCCAGCGAGAAGTGCGTGCCGACGCAGTACGGCTTCTCGCCCAGGCCCTGGCTGACGGACTTCAGCGCCGCGGCGATGCGCGTCTGCTGGCGGTCCATCCATGCCTGGCAGCGCTGCGCGTCGGTGCGGCCGGACCAGGTGGCCTCCAGGCGCGCGGCGACGCAGGCATCGAGGATGCCGTCGGCCAGCGCCTCCCACGTGCGCACTTCCACGCGCTCGCGGCCCGAGGCGGGGATCAGCTTGCCCACGGGCGACAGCGTGTCGACGTATTCGACGATGACGCGCGAGTCGAACACGGCCTCGGCGCCTTCCATCACCAGCACGGGCACCTTGCCCAGCGGATTGGCGGCGAGGATGGCGTCGCTGCCCCAGACGTCCTCGAGCACGAAGTTGTAGTCGAGCTTCTTCTCCGCCAGCACGACGCGCACCTTGCGAACGTAAGGGCTGGTGAGAGATCCGATGAGTTTCATGTGGGCAGCAGGCTGGAACTGGACTTCATTCTATAGACGCCCCCCGCGAAAAAGGCGCGCGCGGAGCCCCTCGTGCGGGGGTTTTGCGGCACCGGCGCGGCGCGCGAACGCGCACCAATAGCGTGCCGACGCCGGGCTGGCGCGGCTGTCGCGCTGGCGATGCCGCAAATGGCGCGCCAACGCGCGTCCCAAGAACTGGGGGGCGCCTGTCTGTCGTTCGCAACACGACAGTGAACTTTCACCGCCCCGCGAAGTGGCGGCTCGCCTCCAGGCCCAATCCGGTGGCGACGCTGGCGAAGCGGTCGCCGTGCACCGCCTGCGCGCCGGGAAACACCGCGGCCAGGCGTTCGGCCATCAGGCGCAGGCCGGTCGAGCCGCCGGTGAAGTACAGCGCGTCGATCGCGCCGGGCTGCAGGCCGGCGAGGCGCGCGGTGGCCAGGGCGGCCTGGACGATGCGGTCGAGGTCGCCGGCGATCGCGGCGACGGCCTGCTCCTCGGTGACGTCGACGACCAGCTCGCGCTCGATCTCGAACAGGTCGACCTCGTGCGTGCCGCCCTGCGAGACGGCGATCTTCGCGTCCTCGGCCAGGCCGGCCAGCGCGTGGCCCAGGCGGTCGCGCAGCGTGGTCATCAGGCGCGCGTGGTGGCGCGGGTCGGCGTAGTCGTCGCGCATCGCGGCGATCTCCATCACGCGCTGCGGCCGGTAGACGCTGTTGATCAGGTGCCAGGTGGCGAGGTCGAAGTAGATGCGGCTGGGCACCTCCAGCGGCGCGCGGTCGCCGCGCTTCGGGCCGTACGCGCCGTAGCCGAGCGCGGGCAGGATGCGGTCGAGCTCGACGCGGCGGTCGAAGTCGGTGCCGGCGATGTGCACGCCGTGGCTGGCGAGGATGTCGTCGCGGCGGTCGGGCCGCCCGCGGCGTTCGGGGCCGACGCGCACGACGGAGAAGTCGGACGTGCCGCCGCCGATGTCGGCCACGATGACCGTCTGCTCGCGCGTGACCTGCTCCTCGTAGTGGAACGCGGCGGCGATCGGCTCGTACTGGAAGCGCACTTCCTGGAAGCCGACCGTGCGCGCCGCCGCCTCCAGCGAGGCCTGGGCGGCGGCGTCGCGCGCGCGGTCGTCGTCGACGAAGAACACCGGGCGGCCCAGCACGACGCGCTCGATCTCGCGGCCCGCGTGCGCCGTCGCCGCGCGCCTGAGGTGCAGCAGGTAGCTGGCGATGACGTCGCCGAACGCCACCGAGCGGCCGGCGCCGATGTCGGTGTGCTGCTCCATCAGCGCCGAGCCGAGCACGCTCTTCATCGAGCGCATCAGGCGGCCGTCGGTGCCGTCGACGTAGGCGGCGATCGCGGCGCGGCCGTAGAGCTTGGGCAGCGCGTGCAGGTCCTTGCCCTCGGCGACGTAGAACACCGCGGTGGGCATCGTGCGGCCGCGTTCGCCGTGCTGCGGCTCCAGCGGCACGAGTTCCATCCCGCCGGCGACGGGCACGGCGACCGCGGAGTTGGAGGTGCCGAAGTCGATGGCGCAGTAGTCGCGCGCGTCGGCGGAAGTGGGGGCGGCCGGCATGGGAACGGGGGCGGGGAAGGCGAAAAGGGGCGTGATTGTGCGAGGCGGGCGGGGGCGCGTCAATGCGCCCGCCGGCGCACGCGGGTGGCCTGCGGTGCAGGCTTCGGGCCGGGAAATGGGGGCCGGACTCCGGGTTGCCCCTAGCCCGGGAAGGCTTGCACCCGTAAAATCAGCAAGTTTTGCGATCCGGTCGGCGCCTCCACGCCGGCGGGCCCGCCCCACCACGAAGACAGCCGCCGCCCCATGCCCCAATCCGCCCTCACCGCCCTGTCCCCGCTCGACGGCCGCTACGCCCCCAAGCTGGCCGCGCTGCGCCCGCTGCTGTCCGAGTACGGCCTGATGCACCGCCGCGTGCAGGTCGAGGTGGAGTGGCTGATCGCGCTGTCGGAAGCCGGCTTCGCCGAATTCGCCGCGCTGCCCGAGTCCGCCAAGGGCCTGCTGCGTTCGCTGGTGGTGCGCTTCTCCGAATCCGACGCCCAGGCGATCAAGGACATCGAGAAGGAGACCAACCACGACGTCAAGGCCGTCGAGTACTGGCTGCGCCAGCGCGTGGCGCACGTGCCCGAGCTGAAGGCGGCGTGCGAGTTCATCCACTTCGCCTGCACCAGCGAGGACATCAACAACACCAGCCACGCGCTGATGCTCAAGGCCGCGCGCGAGCAGGTGGTGCTGCCGGCGATCGACGGCATCCTCACGCGCATGCAGGCGATGGCGCACCGCTTCGCCGCGGTGCCGATGCTCGCGCGCACGCACGGCCAGACGGCCAGCCCCACCACCGTCGGCAAGGAAGTGGCCAACGTCCTCGCGCGCCTGACGCACGCCCGCGCGCGCATCGCCGACGTGGTGCTGCTGGCCAAGATGAACGGCGCGGTGGGCAACTACAACGCGCACGTCTCCGCCTACCCGGCTACCGACTGGGAGGAGTTCGCGCGCAAGGTCGTCGAGGAGCGCCTGGGCCTGAAGCAGAACGCCTACACGATCCAGATCG
>DASQCX010000299.1:0-3033 GCA_035634455.1 Burkholderiaceae bacterium | reverse complement strand
GCGACGATCGTTTCGGGCGGCAGCATCGCGTCCACCTGCTTGAGGATCTTGAGCTTGAGCTCGTAGTTCTCGGTCGCCGCCTCGATGACGAGCTGCGCGGCCTTCAGGTCGTCGTAGTTCGTCGATCCCTTGATGAGCGCGAGCGCCGCGTTCTTCTGCTCGGCGGTGAGCTTGTCCTTCTTGATGAGCCGGTCGAGGCTGCCCGCCACGGTGGCGATTCCCTTGTCGACCGCGGCCTGCGCGATGTCGACCATGACGACGTTGATTCCTGCCACTGCGCAGGCCTGCGCGATGCCGTTGCCCATCGTTCCTGCGCCAATGATGCCGACCGTCTGGATAGTCATGAATAGAGTCCTTGAGGATGAAAAAACAGGAACGGCGCCGTGCCTTCGCCGGCGCCCGGGAGTGGATTGTGAAACAGCAGCGTGACTCGCTCGTTGCCGCGTGTGACAAGCCGGGTGATTTACAGTGCCGGATCGACCCCCGCAATGACTGAAACCCCACCATGAGCACTCTCGGAACGCCTCTTTCCCCTTCTGCCACCCGCGTCATGCTGCTGGGCTCCGGCGAGCTCGGCAAGGAGGTCCTGATCGCGCTGCAGCGCCTGGGCGTGGAGACCATCGCGGTCGACCGCTACGAGAACGCACCGGGGCAGCAGGTCGCGCACCATGCGCGCACCATCACGATGAGCGACCCGGCGCAGCTCAAGGCGCTCATCGAGGCCGAGAAGCCGCAGCTCGTGGTCCCTGAGATCGAGGCCATCGCCACGCCGATGCTGCAGCAGCTCGAAGAGGCGGGCGTGGTGCGCGTGATCCCGACGGCGCGCGCGGCGCGCCTGACGATGGACCGCGAAGGCATCCGCCGCCTGGCCGCCGAGACGCTGGGCCTGCCGACCAGCCCGTACGTGTTCTGCGACTCGCTGGCGGAGCTGCAGGCCGCGATCGACGGCACCGGCGGCAAGGCGGCCATCGGCTACCCGTGCATCGTCAAGCCGGTGATGAGCAGCTCGGGCAAGGGCCAGAGCAAGATCGACGGGCCGGACGACGTGAAGAAGGCCTGGGACTACGCGATGGCCGGCGGCCGCGTCAGCCACGGCCGCGTGATCGTCGAAGGCTTCATCGATTTCGACTACGAGATCACGCTGCTGACCGTGCGCTCGCTGGGCGCCAACGGCGCGGTGCAGACCAGCTTCTGCGCGCCGATCGGCCACGTGCAGGTCAAGGGCGACTACGTGGAGAGCTGGCAGCCGATGGCCATGAACCCGGCCGCGCTGGCGAGCGCCGAGCGCATCGCCAAGGCCGTCACCGACGACCTCGGCGGCCAGGGCGTGTTCGGCGTCGAGCTGTTCGTCAAGGGCACGGACGTCTGGTTCAGCGAGGTCAGCCCGCGCCCGCACGACACCGGCATGGTCACGATGATCAGCCAGTGGCAGAGCGAGTTCGAGCTGCACGCCCGCGCGATCCTGGGCCTGCCGGTGGACGTCTCGCTCAAGAGCCCCGGCGCCAGCGCCGTGATCTATGGCGGCGTCGACGCGAAGGCGCTGCAGTTCGACGGCGTGGCCGACGCGCTGCGCGTGCCGGGCACCGACGTGCGCCTGTTCGGCAAGCCCGAGAGCTTCGAGCGCCGCCGCATGGGCGTGGCGCTCGCGCACGACGCGGACGTCGAGCGCGCCCGCGTCAAGGCCAAGGAGGCCGCGGCCAAGGTCAGGCCGAAGGCGGCCTGACCCGGCGCGTCACTTGGCGAGGCCTTCGGCCTTCAGCGCGGCCTGCACCGCGGGCCGCGCCTTCATGCGCGTCATGAAGGCATCGAGGTTCTTGAGGCCGGTCAGGTCGACGCCGACGCCGGGAGCCCAGTTCGTCACCGTGAACAGGTAGGCGTCGGCGACGCTGAACTGCCGGCCCATCAGGTAGTCCTTGCCCTCGAGCTTCGCGTCGACGAAGGCATAGCGGTCGCGCAGGCGTCCGACGAAGATCTCCTTGGCTTCCTTCGGCATCTTCGGGTTGAACAGCGGCGAGAAGCCCTTGTGCAGCTCGCTGGTGATGAAGTTGAGCCACTCCATCACGCGATAGCGTTCCATCGTGCCGGCCGCCGGCGCCAGGCCGCTGGCCGGCGCGTGGTCGGCGATGTACTGCAGGATGACGGGGCCTTCGCTCAGGCGCGCGCCGTCGTCCAGCTCCAGCAGCGGCACCTGGCCCTTGGCGGTGACCTGGTAGTAGTCGCTGCCGTCGGCCAGGGTGTGCGTCTGCAGCGCGGTCTTGACGAGGTCGAACTTCACGCCCGCCTCGCACAGGGCGATGTGGGGCGACAGCGAGCAGGCGCCGGGGCTGTAATAGAGCTTCATGACGGTCTTTCGGTGGGTGGGGAACGCGTCGGACGGACGGCGCGGACGGGCGCCCATGATGCCCAAATCGCCGCCATCCTGCAGCGCGGGGCATTCGACGGAACGACGCGGATGGGCGTCGAACGGCGGCCTCGCCGCAAGCCGGGTCTGCTACGCTGCGAGCCAGCTCAACGACAGGCGCGACAACGTGACCCGACAGATCCTCGACGACTCCCGCGTGCATCCCGCCATCCGCGCCCGCATCGCCGACGAAGGCCGCGCGGTCATCGCCGAAGTGGAGGCGGCGGTCGCCTCGAACGCGGTCGTCGTCGTGGGCATGGCGTGGAACCCGTTCCCGCGCAAGGCGCGCCAGTGGCTGGACGCAGCCGGCGTGCCCTACAAGTACATCGAGTACGGCAACTACGCCAGCCAGTGGCGCAGGCGCCTGCCGCTGAAGCTGTGGACGGGCTGGACGACGTTCCCGATGATCTTCGTCGACGGCCAGTTCGTCGGCGGCTTCAGCGATCTCGCCAAGCTCGACCCGGCGGCGCTGAAGAAGGGAGCGGGCGGCGCGTCCGCGCGTCCGTGAGCCGGCGCCTCGCCCGGCGAGCGGCGGGCGCCGCGGCGCTGACGCTCGCCTGCGCGGGCGCGGGGAGCGCGACGCTGCCGCTGCACGCCTGCCGCCTGGCCGGCCTCGACCACGACGCGCAGTG
>DASQCX010000298.1:0-2548 GCA_035634455.1 Burkholderiaceae bacterium | reverse complement strand
TCCCCCGATCGCCGGCGCCTGCTCGGCGCTTCGCTGGGCACCGGCCTGGCCGCCGCGATGCCCGCGCTGCTGCCGGCGTCCGCCCACGCCGCGGCCGATCCGCTGGTCGTCGGCGGGCTGGCGGTCACCTGCAACCTCACGCTGCCGGTCAGCTGCGTCGCACGGCAGACGCTCAACCAGCGTGCGGGCACGAGCCAGTTCGCGTACGAGTACAGCAAGTACAACGGCTGGCCGGAGGTCAAGGAGTCGCTGATGTCCGGCCGCATCCAGGCGGCCTACATGCTGGCGCCGCTGGTGATGGACCTGGCCGACAAGAAGATCCCGGTCAAGATCGTCTCGCTGGGCCATCGCTCCGGCGCGGTCATCATGGTGCGCACCGACTCGTCGTACCAGAAGTTCCGCGACCTCGCCGGCAAGCGCATCGCCGTGCCCAGCCGCTTCGCGGTCGACTTCCTGTTCCTGCGCAAGATGCTGGCGCGCGAGAACATGTCGCCCAAGGACATCCAGCTGGTCGAGATGGCGCCGGCCGACATGCCCGCCGCGCTCTACGCCAAGGCCGTCGACGCCTACTGCACCGGCGAGCCCTTCGGCGCCGCGGCCCAGCGCGCCGGCTACGCGCGCGTGCTGCGCATGACGCGCGACGAGTGGCGCAACTACATCTGCTGCGTGCTGACCGTGCGCGAGGAGCTGATCCGCTCGAACCGGCCGCTGGTGCAGGACCTGGTCGACACGATCGCCGGCGCCGGCGTGTGGCTGGACCAGAAGCCGGAGAACCGCACCAAGGCCGTCGGCATCGCGGCAGGCCGCAAGTTCTTCAACCAGGATCCCAAGATCCTGCAGTTCGTGATGGAGAACCCGGCCGATCGCGTCACCTACGGCGACCTGCGCATGATCCGCTCCGAGTTCGACGAGCTGATGCAGCTGTCGGTCGAGGCCGGCACGCTCAAGGCGCCCGTGCCCTACGAGAAGTACGTCGACGACAGCTTCGTCAAGGCCGTCAAGCCGACCGTGATCCCGCTGTGAGTCCGAAGATGTCCGCGTCGCGCTGGCTCCTGGCCGCGGCCCTCGCGGGCGCGTGCACGCTCGCGGCCGCGGGCGACCCGACGCCGATCGGCCTGAAGGCCGGCGCGTTCGACCCGCCGCAGGCCGCCGCCGAGTTTCCCGACGGCGTGCGCGCGACCGATGCCGGCGCGGCCAGGCTCGCGCGCTGGCGCGGCAAGGTCGTGCTGCTGGTGTTCGGCTTCACGCACTGCCCGGCCGTGTGCCCGACGACTCTGGCCACGCTGGCCGAGGCGCGCCGGCTACTGGGCGCGGACGCCGCGTCGCTGCAGGTGGTCTACGTGACGGTCGATCCCGAGCGCGACGACCTCGCGCACGTCCGCGCCTACCTCGCGGGCTTCGACCGGTCCTTCGTCGGCGCCACGGGCGAACCGCAGGCGCTGGCGCTGCTGCGCAAGCGCTACGGCGTGACCGCGCAGAAGGTGCCCGCGGCCGACGGCGGCGCGGACTACGCGATGAGCCACTCGACCTCGATCTACCTGATCGACCGCGCGGGCCGCCTGCGCGCGCTGATGCCGTTCGGCCACTCGGCGGCGGACTTCGCGCACGACGTGCGGCAACTGCAGGCGCTCCGGTGAGGACGCTGCGCATCGTGGCCGTCGCCCTGGCCGCCGTCGCGTCGGCGGGGCTCGCCTGGGCCGCGTTCGTGCCGCCGCGGGTCGAGTCGCACGACGAGCTGTTCGAGATCCCCAAGGGCACCTACGCGCGCCGCATGGCGGGCGACAAGGTCGAGATCCTGCCCAGCCGCATCGACCTCGCGCTGGGCCTGAACGACCATCTGCTGCTGCGCAACCTCGACGACGTGCCGCAGCAGTTCGGCCCCGTGCTGGTGATGCCGGGCCAGAGCTTCCGGCTGCCGTTCGAGGTCGCCTCCACCTACAGCTTCGACTGCACCGCGCACGCGAGCGGGCAGATGACCATCGTCGTGGCCGAGGCGCCGGCCACGCCCTGGGACAGGATCCGATGGCGCTGGAACCGCATGAGGACGAAGATCCACGCATGAGTACAGGAAAAGGACGTCGGGACGGCTGGACGGCGCGCATCGTGCCGCCGCTGCTGGTGATCGGCGTGATCATCGCGTTGTGGTGGTGGGTGGTCGTGCGCGACGAGAGCGCGATCTTCCCCACGCCGTGGGCGGTGGTCACCGGCGCGTGGGAGCTGGTGGCCGACGGCACGCTGTTCGGGCACATCGGCGCCTCGCTGATGCGCGTGGGCATCGGCTTCGGGCTGGCGCTGCTGGTGGCGATCCCGCTGGGGCTGTGGATGGGCTGGGTCACGCCGGCGTACCGCACGCTCAACCCGGTGTTCCAGATGCTGCGGCCGATCTCGCCGATCGCGTGGATCCCGCTGGCCATCCTGTGGTTCGGCGTCGGCGACCTGTCGCCGGTGTTCCTGATCTTCATCTCGTCGGTCTTCCCGATGATCGTGCAGACCACCTCCGGCGTGCACACCATCGAGCGCCGCTACCTGCGCGCCGCGGCCAACTTCG
>DASQCX010000297.1:0-2375 GCA_035634455.1 Burkholderiaceae bacterium | reverse complement strand
GCAGGCGCTGGAGACGCTTTCCGGCGGCCAGCGCCAGTGCGTGGCCGTCGCCCGGGCGGCGGCCTTCGCCAGGCACGTGGTGATCATGGACGAGCCCACCGCGGCCCTGGGCGTGAAGGAGGGCGGCATGGTGCTGGAGCTGATCCGCCGCGTGCGCGACCGCGGCCTGGCGGTGGTGCTCATCTCCCACAACATGCCGCACGTGTTCGAGGTGGCCGACCGCATCCACGTCGCGCGCCTGGGCAAGCGCGCGACGGTGCTCGATCCGAAGAAGATCGGCATGAGCGACACCGTGGCGGTGATGACCGGCGCGCTGCGGCCCGAGGAACTGCCCGCGGACGTCCTGGCGCACTGAGGATCACGGTGAACGAGACGTCCCCGCGCGCCGAGCGCGCCCACCTGCGCCCGCGCGGCTCGAGCCAGGGCGGCCTGCGCCAGTACAACGAGCGCGTCGTGCTGCAGGCGATCCGGCTGCACGGCGCCCTGCCCGGCGCCGAGATCGCGCGGCTCACCGGCCTGACGGCGCAGACGGTGTCGATGATCACCAAGAGCCTGATCGACGACGGCTACCTGCGCAAGGGCGCGCCGGTGCGCGGCAAGGTGGGGCAGCCCTCGGTGCCGCTGTCGCTGGCGCCGGACGGCGCGTACGCGATCGGCATCAAGGTCGGCCGGCGCCGCCTCGACACGCTGCTGATCGACTTCAGCGGCCAGCCGTGCGCGCGCTGGTCGCTGGACTACCGCTTCCCCGATCCCGGCGAAGTGCTCGCCGAGCTGCGCCAGCGCTTCAGCGCGATACGGCGCAAGCTGGGGCCGGACGCCCGCCTGCGCCTGCAGGGCGTCGGCCTGGCGGCGCCGCTGTCGCTGCACGGCTGGCAGGCGCTGCTGGGCGTGTCGCCCGACGCCGCCGAGCGCTGGAACCGCCTCGACCTGCGCGACGCCGTCGCCGACCTGTGCGACTGGCCCGTGCACTCGATGAAGGACACCGCCGCCGCCTGCGTCGCCGAGCTCGTCGCCGGCCGCGGCCGCGGCATGCCCAGCTTCCTCTACATCTTCGTCGACACCTTCATCGGCGGCGGCCTGGTGATCGACAGCCACCTGCGCAACGGCCTGACCGGCAACGCCGGCGCGATCGGCTCGATGCCGCTGGGCCTGCCCGACGCGCGCGGCCCGGCGCCGCAGCTGCTGAGCGTCGCGTCGCTGCACGCGCTGGAGCAGGCCTGGCGCGACGCCGGCCTGCCCGACCCGAGCTTCGCCGGCCCCGAGGCGCTGCAGGCGCCCTGGCGCGACGTCACGCTGGCCTGGCTGGACAAGGCCGCTACCGCGATCGCCCATGCGATCAACGGCGCGGTCTGCCTGCTCGACCTGGACGGCGTGATCGTCGACGGCGCCGTCCACCGCGGCCTGCTCGACGAGCTGATCGCCGCCATCGCCGCGGCGATGCGCCGTTCGAACTGGGAAGGCGTCGGTGCGCCGCAGCTGCTTGCCGGCACCGTGGGCCCCGACGCCGGCGCGCTCGGCGGCGCGCTGCTGCCGCTGCACGCGAACTTCGCGCCCGACCGCGACCTGTTCATCAAGGAGCACGCATGAACACCGCGGCGGGCGCGCTCGCCGCGAGGATGTCGTCGAACGTCGATCCGCGGATCAGAGCGCGGCGCAGCGCGCGACGATGGCGTCGCCGATGATCCTGGTGCGGGACTGCGCGAACTCCCAGAAGTTCGCAGGCTCCACGTGCGCCATCACCTCGATGCTGACCCGCACGCCGTCGGCGCCCTCGCGCTCCACGACGCCGCTGACCTCGGGCAGGGTGGTGCGGAAGGCGACGACCGACTCCTCGATGCCTTGCGGCGGCGGATTGACGCCGGGCACGCCGTCGACGCCGCGGACGGCCTCGATGACGCACGCGCGCAGGTCCTTCGGGTGCGCCTGCACATCGACGGAGATGCGGTGCACGACGACGTTCGGAGCGGCGCACCCGGCGACGGAGAGGGCGAGCGCGAGCGTGGCGATGGCGGCACGCAGGCGCGTCGCCCGTTCTTCGGTTCGTGCAAGAGTCATGATCATGGACTCATTCTCGCCGCCATTCCTTTCAGGGTGGCCGCGCGTCATCCCGGGACCGCGCTGGCGCGTTGAAATCGCCGGACCCGCCACCATCTGCGAGTTTTCGGGCGCCCCGCCCGGCAAGGAGCGCGCATGCGTCGACTGTTCCTCTTCTGGCGCCAGGGCGGCAGCGACCTGAAGCTGCTGTGGCGCGCGCTGCGACGTCCGGATCGCCCGGCGTGGCTGCTGCCCGCCAGCGTCGCGCTGGCGTTCTTCGCGCTCGACCCGCTCAACCTGGCGTTGCCGCTGATGGGCGCGGTCGACGACCTCGTGCTGGT
>DASQCX010000296.1:0-2460 GCA_035634455.1 Burkholderiaceae bacterium | reverse complement strand
AACAGGAACCCCCACCCGCCCCGCTCGGCAACGTTCCTCGCTGGGTTGATGAGAAGACAGAAAAAGTGCGCTCGCGCAGGCGAGCGTGTCCGCTGTTACCCGCGTGCCGACCGGATCGCTCCGCGCGGCGGGCCGGCGCGTCAGGGGCCGAACGGGAGCTCGCGCGGCGGCCGAACGTGCCTGGCGTTCTCGCTCGCCTGCGCGAGCGCATTTCAATGTCTTTTCTGCAAAGCGAGGAGACGTCGTTGAGCGGGGCGGCGGGGGTTGCCGTCTCGCGAATTCGGAAGCGGCGAGGAGCGCAGGCGCCCAGGGTTGCCCCGCGCAGCGGGGCCGAGGAGCGCGAGTCGGCGCTGATCCATCGGCCGTCAGCTCGGGCCTGCTACGCCGACGACCTGGCGACGAAGCCCTGGGCGCCGAGCACCGCAGCGCAGTCGCGCGAAGGCCGCAGGCCGCAGCCGACCGCGGACGCATGAGCGAGACGGCAACCCCCGCCGCCCCGCGACGCGCGATCTCCGAGCGCCAGCCACTGGCCAAGCGCTTCGCCGCCCCACGGCGAAGCGCCGGCGCCGCAGGCACGCGAGGCCAGCGCTGCGCTCGAGAGCATCAACCCGACGCCCCGGAGATCGGCGATGAACCAAAAAAACGCCCTCGCCGCCGGAGCGGGGAGGGCGCTTCTTCGCTCGCGGGCGCGAGCGAGGCGGGCGGGCGATCAGCCGCGGCGCGTGGTCTTCTTCGCGGCGACCGGGGCGACCTGCTCGAGGGCGCTGGTCAGCGAGTTGTGCGCGGCGTCAACGCCGGCCTTCAGGCCCTTGGCGATCGGCGCGAAGGCGTCGGCCTGCGGCAGCTTGGCGGTGGTCGCGTCGACGGCGGCGTGGAACTGCGAGACGCCCAGCTCGGCGGAGGCGCGCAGCTGTTCGCCGGCCAGCGCCAGGCCTTGTTGCGCGTTGGCCTTCAGGACGTCGATGGCGGCCTGCGGATCCTTCACGCCGGTGAACGACTTCAGCGCGGCTTCGGTGGCGGCGCGGGCTTCGTCGAAGTGCTTCTTGCCGAGGTCGGCCCAGGCTTGCGCCTGCTCGATGACGGGGCGCAGCTCGGCCTGGATCGCTTCAGGAGCGAACTTTTCGGCGCCGGGGAAGGACGGGAAAGCGAAAGCGGTGGTCATGAAGGTCTCCGGTTGAATGTTGCGGTGCAGCAATTGTATTCCATTCATGCTGCAGTGCAACATGGAATTTAGGGGGGACGCTCCAGCGGCTGCCCGG
This sequence comes from Burkholderiaceae bacterium, assembly GCA_035634455.1. Taxonomy (GTDB): domain Bacteria; phylum Pseudomonadota; class Gammaproteobacteria; order Burkholderiales; family Burkholderiaceae_C; genus Scleromatobacter. The sequence goes on along the minus strand of DASQCX010000296.1, from coordinate 1,201 downwards.
CTCAGCCTTTCGGCGTGAAGGCGATGCAGTGGCCGTGCGGGCTGATGGCGCCGTCGACGAGACGGCAGGTGGCGGCATCGCGCGGCGTGGCGGGCGCGATGTAGTGCATGCAGTCGTCGCAGACCTTGCCCGGCGCGTCGTTGCGGTCGACGTACTTCACCGCGTCCTTGGCCAGCTTCGCCTGCGCGGACGCCGGCAGCGCCGTCATCCACACGACGGTCGCGCCCAGCCCGAGGGCGGCGGTGCGGCGCAGCGCGCCGCGGCGCGAGATGCAGGGCGATCGTTCGGTCATGGCTCACTCCTGGTCGACATTCGGCCGCATGGCCTTGCATGTCAGATCGGGCGAGCCGCGCGGATATTCCCGCGGCCGGACGGCGGGTCAGCGCACGTAGAAGAGGCGCTCGACGACGAACGCGATCGTGCCCATCAGCACGCCGCCGCCGATCATCAGCGCGAGCACGACGCCCAGCACCGGCGTCCAGCCGGTGCGCACCATGCCGGGGGGCGGCGAGTCCTCGTCCTCCTCGTGGGTGGCCTGCACGACGGGTTGCGTCGGGTCGCCGGCGTACAGGCGCGCCCACTTCGCGTCGGTGGTCAGGCCGATGACGATGGCGCACAGCATGCCCACCGAGATCGTCAGCCCCAGCCACGGGATCAGCGCCCACGACAGGTGGTCGTCGACGCCGAGGTTGCGCATGCGCACGACGCCCGCCAGGCCGACCAGCGTCGGGATCGGGTACAGCCAGCCCCAGGCGTTGCGCCAGCCGCGCAGGTAGAAGTGGTGCAGGCCCAGGCCGCCGCCGAGGACGGCGATCCAGGTGGCCAGCGACTTGGACGGCACTTTGGCCGGGTCGCGCAGGGCCGGGGCGGCGGCCGTCGCCTGCGACGCGCTCACCGCAGGGCCTCGCGCTCGACCGGCGCGCCGCCGGCCCCGGCGCCCAGGCGGCGCTGCATCATGACGACGTCCAGCCAGCGCTCGAACTTCCAGCCGGCCGCCTCGAACACGCCGCTGTGCTCGAAGCCGCAGGACTTGTGCACCGAGATCGACCCCTTGTTGTCGGCGTCGCCGATCACCGCCAGCATCTGCCGGATGCCCAGGCGCTGGCAACGGCCGATCAGTTCGGCCAGCAGCAGCCTGCCGACGCCCTGGCCGCGCGCGGCGGGATCGAGGTAGATCGAGTCCTCGACGCAGAAGCGGTAG
>DASQCX010000295.1:0-4655 GCA_035634455.1 Burkholderiaceae bacterium | reverse complement strand
TGAGCCCAACGAGCTACCAGACTGCTCCACCCCGCGACTGAAGAATGTGATTATGGCATAGATTTCGAGCCGTGTCACATCGCGCATATGAAGGTGTGCAAAGAACGACGGGAAAAGTCGCCGCTCGGCAGCACGATCAGCTGGCGATGACTTCCGGGCCCGCCAGCCAGCACCATGCGCCGGGCGCGAGATCCGCGGGCAGCTCGAGCTTGCCGAAGCGGCTGCGGTGCAGCGCCTCGACGCGGTTGCCCACCGCGGCCATCATGCGCTTGACCTGGTGGTACTTGCCTTCGGCCAGCGTCAGGCGGATGCCGTGCAGGCCGGCGGCGGCGCCGTCCCAGGGCTCGGCGGCGATCGCGCGCACGGGCTCGGGGTCGTCCTGCAGCACGACGCCGGCGAGCAGGCGCGCGATCTGGTCCGGCGTCACCGGATGCTTGCAGGACGCGTCGTAGACCTTGGGGACATGGTGCTTCGGCGAGGTCCAGCGGTGCAGCAGCTGGCCGTCGTCGGTGAACAGCAGCAGGCCGGTGGTGTCCTCGTCGAGGCGGCCCACGGCCTGCGCGTCGCGCCGCAGCAGGGGCGCGGGCAGCAGGCTGTAGACGCTGGCGTGGTGCTTGGGCTTCTTCGAGCACTCGTAGCCGGCCGGCTTGTTCAGCGCGATCAGCGCCTTCGCGTGGTACGGCCAGTCCTGGCCCTCGACGTTGAGGACGAGTCCCGTCGGATCGAGATCCTCGGACGGGTCGTCGTGCAGCACGCCGGCGATCGCGACGTAGCCGCCGGCGACCAGCCCCTCGCACGCGCGGCGCGTGCCGAAGCCTTGCGTGAACAGGATCTGCGGGAGCTTCACAGGCCCGCGCTCGACAGGCTGGCGGCGAAGCGCGGCGCGTCCTGGAAGCCGACGACGCGCACCGACTCGATCTCGCGGCCCTGCGCATCGAACAGGATGATGCCCGGCGGGCCGAACAGGTGGAAGCGCTTGAGCAGCGCGCGGTCGTCGTCGTTGTTCGCGGTGACGTCGGCGCGCAGCAGGACGGCCTTGTCGAGCTTCGCGCGCACGGCGGGGTCGGGGAAGGTCCGGGACTCCATCTCCTTGCACGACACGCACCAGTCGGCATAGAAGTCCAGCATCACCGGACGACCGGCCGTCTGCAGGCGCTGGTCGAGTTCGGCGACGCTGGCGACGCGGTCGAAATGCGGGCCGGCCTCGGCCGTCGCGGGCGCGCCTGCACGCGTGCCGGCGAGGCGCGCGAGCGGCTGCGCGGGGTCGCGCCCGCCGCTGGCGATGCCGACGAACTGCAGCACGCCCAGCAACGCGAGCACCAGGCCGAACCCCTTGACCGCGCGCGCCACGCCGACGTGCGCGCCCGCGGCGACCGGCTCGAACGCGCCCAGCGTCGCGCCGCCGACGATCAGCAGCACGCCCCAGCACGCCATCGCCACCAGGGCCGGCAGCACCGGCTGGACGGTGTAGATGGCCACCGCGATCAGCAGCAGGCCGAACACGTGCTTGACCTGTTCCATCCACGCGCCGGCGCGCGGCAGCAGCGTGCCCGCCGACGCGCCCACCAGCAGCAGCGGCACGCTCATGCCCATCGCGAGCGTGAACAGCGCGAGTCCGCCCAGCACGGCGTCGCCGGTCTGGCTGATGTGCAGCAGCGCGGCCGCCAGCGGCGCGGCGACGCAGGGGCTGACGACCAGCGCCGAGATGCCGCCCATCGCGAACACGCCCGCGACCTGGCCGCCGCGCATGCGATCGCCGCGGCTGGACAGCCCGTCGCGCAGCGCGGACGGCAGTTGCAGCTCGTAGAGCCCGAACATCGACAGCGACAGCAGCACCAGCAGCGCGGCGAACGACGCCAGCACCCACGGCTTCTGCAGCCACGCGGCCAGGCCCTCGCCCAGCAGGCCCGCCGCGACGCCGAGGGCCGTATAGAGCAAGGCCATGCCCAGCGCGTACGACAGTGCCAGCACGAAGCCGCGCCCGCGCGTGACCGTCGCGCCCTGGCCGACGATGATGGACGACAGGATGGGCACCATCGGCAGCACGCAAGGCGTCAGCGACAGCAGCAGGCCGGCCACGAAGAACAACGGCACGATCACTGCCAGGCGTCCGCCGCGCAGCGCGGTGGCGAGGCGGCTGTCGTCGTCGGCGGACGTCGCGGGAGACGCGGCCGCGGCTTGCGACGCCGCGGGCGCCGGCGCCAGGATGGTCGGCGGCGCCCCTTGCGGCGCGCGCTCGACCTGCGGCGCGGCCGGCGAGCCGTCGGCCAGCTTGACGCTGCGCAGCGGATCCGGCAGCGCGCCCGGCGCGACGCTCATGCCGCCGGGCGCCTGGCCCGTGATCGGCGGGTTCGCGCCGCCGGGGGCCGCGGCGTCGACGTCCGCCACCGGCTTGACGGAATCGGCATCGGCGCCGAAGGCCTTCAGCGTCACGGCCAGCGTGCGCGGCTGCGGCGGGTAGCACAGGCCCTTGTCGGCGCAGCCCTGGTGCGTGGCGTTCAGCGTGAACGTCTTGCCCGCCGACACGATGGGCAGCACCACGACGACGCCGTCGTGGTACGTCTCGACCTCCTGCTCCAGCGCCGTGTCGTAGTGCTTCTTGCCCGGCGGGATCTGCGGCTCGCCCAGCTTGGCGTCGGGCGAGCCGAACTTGAAGCGCTCGCGGTACAGGTAATAGCCCGGCGCGACCTTGTAGTCGAGCTCGAGCTTCTTGCCGTCGAGCACGCGCGCCGACAGCACGAAGGCCTGGTCCGGGTCGAGGAAGTCGCCCGCGGCGCGCGCGGGGGCGGTGAAGACGAGCGTCAGGAAGACGGCGGCGAGCAGCGCCCAGGCGGCTCGCATCGAAGGCGATCGGATCATGAAGCTGTAGAGCCGGCGCGCCCCGACTCGTTCCCGGTGAAGCTGGCATTGTCGCCTGTCCGGGCCTGCGTCCCGGACGGCCCGCGGATTGCCCTGCCGTGGTGCGGGCGGCGCCCAAGACCATCCGACGACGAACCTTCGGAGGAGACATGAAACGGCATTGGCTCGCGGCCCTGGCGGCCGCGATGGCGGGCGTCGTGGCGCCCGGCGCCCGGGCGAGCGCATCGTCCACGATCAGCGTGAGCGACTTGCGCGTCGTGGTGAGCGAGCTCTCGCCCGGCAGCGCGCCCGCCGTGAGCTTCGCGAGCGCGGGCGGGAGCACGTCGGCGTGCGCCAGTTCGTCGGGCGGTCCGCGGCCCGACCAGCACCGGACCGTCGCCAGCGGACAGGCCTTCGGCGCCGCCACCGCCGCGACCACCGCGGATCCGTTCGCGGGCGGCTCGGCGAGCCTCGCCGGCGACGTCTACGGCCCCGGCGCGGCGGCCGAGGCCGCGGCGTACGCGAGCAGCCTGGTGCCGACGTCGCATGGCGAAGGCACGGTCGGCCTGGTCGACGGCGTCGGCGCCGCGTCCTTCACGCTCGCGCCCGGGACGCTGATGACGATCTCGGCGTCGGTGACCGCCACCGCCTCGTCCACCGGCGCCGGCCCGGACGAGTTCGCCGACAGCGGCCTGCTGATGACCATCGGCGACGCGACCGGCCTGGGCCCGCAACGCGCCTACGTCAACTTCGACGTCTACGCGTCCGGCCTGTTCGGCGCCTACAGCGACACCGAGAGCGCGTTCGTGACGCTGGTCTACGCCAACGACACCGATGCCGCGATCTCGGGGCTGTTCAGCGGCTACGTGTCGTCGATCGCCAGCTCGGGCGACCCGGTCAGCGAGGCGCCCGAGCCGGGCTCCGCGGCGATGACGCTGGCGGCGCTGCTGGCGCTGGGCGCGGCCTCGCGCGCGCGCCGGCGCACGCCCGCGCGAGCGAGGCGCCAATGAAAAAGGCCGGCATGTGCCGGCCTTGGTGTCAGGAAGCGGGAGCCGCTCAGGCTTCCGAATCGGTGACGGCTTCTTCCGAGTGCGAGCGCTCGACCAGCTCGACGAACGCCATCGGCGCGTTGTCGCCGTTGCGGAAGCCCATCTTCAGGATGCGGGTGTAGCCGCCCGGACGCGCCTTGAACAGCGGGCCCAGGACGTCGAACAGCTTCGTGACGATCTCGCGGTCGCGCAAGCGGTCGAAGGCCAGGCGGCGATTCGCCAGCGTCGGCTCCTTGGCCAGCGTGATCAGCGGTTCGACGACGCGGCGCAGTTCCTTGGCCTTGGGCAGCGTGGTCTTGATGGCTTCGTGGCGCAGCAGCGAGACGGCCATGTTCTTGAACATGGCTTGGCGGTGCGACGAGGTGCGGTTGAGCTTGCGAAGGCCGTGACGATGGCGCATGGTGATTTCCTTTGGTCTCTTTATTGAACCCCGGCCGGATCAGGTACCGGGGGTTTGCACACGGCGCCCGTCTTGCGACGGGCCCGGCAGCGGGAAAAGATCAGGGCGGCGGATTAACGCTTGTCCAGACCTTGCGGGGGCCAGTTCTCGAGACGCGCGCCCAGCGTGAGGCCGCGCGAAGCGAGGACTTCCTTGATTTCGTTGAGCGACTTGCGACCCAGGTTCGGGGTCTTGAGCAGTTCGGTCTCGGTACGCTGGATCAGGTCGCCGATGTAGTAGATGTTCTCGGCCTTCAGGCAGTTCGCCGAACGGACCGTGAGCTCGAGCTCGTCGACCGGACGCAGCAGGATCGGGTCGAACTGGGCCGT
>DASQCX010000294.1:0-4086 GCA_035634455.1 Burkholderiaceae bacterium | reverse complement strand
GCACGGACGTCCCGCCTGAGGCGCGAGCTGGCCCGTCGGCCGCGCGGTCGGCGGCTCGAGCAGGCCGGTGGCGTGCAGGGGGAAGCCCTCCTCGTCGAGCACGCCCAGCATCGCGTAGCGGTGGATCATCAGACGCGCGACATAGGCGATGGTCGATGGCCATACCTGCTGGCGCTTCTGGCCCGGCAACGGGGCCATGAAGTGGCCCAGCGGCTCGCCGACGTTGAGCAGCTTGCGCAGCTTCATGCCGATCCACGCCGGGTCGATGACGCGCATGTCCAGCGACAGCAGGCGCGCCAGGCCATCGAGGGCGCGCGGGTAGTTGCCGGAGAAGCCGATCGCGCACGGGCGCGTGACGAGCGTGGGCGCGGCGCCCGCTGGCGCGCTCGCGGCGGCGGCCGAGCGCAGCGTCACTTCCTTCATCGTCAGCGTGAAGGTCTCGCCGGTGGCCGGGTTGTCGACGTCGACCGCCCAGGCCAGCGTGCCGGCGGTGCCGGTGCGCGGCTCGTCGCGGCTGAACATCGCGTCGAGCATCGGCGTCGGGCCGCTCTCGCCGAGCGCGCCGAGCTGCTCGCAGCGCCAGCGGATCACGGCGGCCGTCGCGGCGACGACGCCGGGGAACAGGCGGCGCTCGCCGGCGGGCGGGAACGGCATGTCGAACGCGCGCTCCTCGGCGACGGTGGCCAGCACGTCGAGCTTGAGCTTGAGCCACTGCGGGTCGTTGACGCGCATGTCCATCGACAGCGTCTTGGCGAGCGCGCCCAGGCCGCGCGGCTGCTCGGCGCCGTTGACCCACACCTCGAACGGCACGTTCTGCGCGAACAGCCCGAAGCCGGGGCCGGCCTGCGCGGGCATCTCGCCGACGAACAGCGCGAACTCGCCGTGCGGGTGGCGGATCATGTACGTCCAGGCGGGGTTGCCGCCGTTCATCTCGGGACGGCCGGGCCAGCGCAGCGAGCTCATCACCGCGGTGGCGGGGCGATCGAGCGTGAGGCGCTGGTCGGCGAGCCGCGCGCCGGCGTCGGCGGTCGCCACGAGCGGCTGCGGCGTCTCGCTCGTCGCGGCGTTGGGCAGCGGCTCGGCGACGGCCGGCGTGGTGCTCAGCACCGAGCCCAGCACCGCGTTCGGCCGGTACGTGGCCAGGCCCTTGAGGCCGGACTTCCACGCGAAGCGGTACAGCCCCTCGAAGTCGGCGAACGGATAGTCGGCCGGCACGTTGACCGTCTTGCTGATGGACGTGTCGACGAACGGCGCCACGGTGGCCACCATCGCGGCATGGCTCTCGGCGCTCATCTCGAGCGCGGTGACGAAGGCGTCGGTCGGCGGCGCGTCCGCGCCCTTGAGGTGGCGATACAGCCGCCACGCGTGGTCCTCGACCGCGTACTCCTTGGCGCTGCCGTCGGGCATGCGCTTCTTGCGCGTGTACGACCACGAGAACGGCGGCTCGATGCCGTTGCTCGCGTTGTCCGCGAAGGCCAGGCTGATCGTGCCGGTGGGCGCGATCGACAGCAGGTGCGAGTTGCGCAGGCCCTGCGCGCGGATCTTGTCTTTCAACGACGAAGGCAGCCGCGACGCGAAGGTGCCGCGCGACAGGTACAGGTCGGCGTTGAACAGCGGGAACGCGCCGCGCTCGACCGCGAGGTCGGCCGACGCGTCGTACGCGGCGTCGCGCATGGCCTGCGAGATGCGCCCGGCCTCCTCGCGCGCGGCGGCGGTGTCGTAGCGCAGGCCGAGCATGACGAGCGCGTCGCCCAGGCCCGTGAAGCCGAGGCCGACGCGCCGCTTGGCGTTCGCCTCCGCGAGCTGCGCGGGCAGCGGCCAGACGGTGATGTCCAGCACGTTGTCCAGCATGCGCACGGCCGTCTTCGCGACGGCGGAGAAGGCGTCGTAGTCGAAGGACGCATGCGGCTCGAACGGGTCGCGGACGAAGTGGGTCAGATCGATGGAACCCAGGCAACAACAGCCATATGGCGGAAGCGGCTGCTCACCACAGGGGTTGGTCGCGCTGATCGCCTCGCAATAGCTCAGGTTGTTGTCCTGGTTGATGCGGTCGAGGAACAGCACGCCCGGTTCGGCATGGTCGTAGGTGCAGCGCATGATCTGATCCCACAGCGCGCGGGCGCGCGGCTGGCGGTAGATCCACAGGCCGTCGGGGCGCTGCCTGGCGCCGGCGGCGATCTGTTCGTCGCCGGGGCGGGCGCGGTGGACGAGGGCTAAGGTCGCATCGTCGTCGACGGCCTGCATGAAGGCGTCGGTCACGCCCACCGAGATGTTGAAGTTGGTGAGGTCGCCCTGGTCCTTGGCGTGGATGAAGGCCTCGATGTCGGGGTGGTCGCAGCGCAGCACCGCCATCTGCGCGCCGCGCCGGCTGCCGGCCGATTCGACGGTCTCGCAGCTGCGGTCGAACACGCGCATGTAGCTGACCGGGCCCGAGGCGCGGCTGCGCGTGGAGCCGACCCACGCGCCCTGCGGGCGGATGCGCGAGAAGTCGTAGCCGACGCCGCCGCCGCGGCGCATCGTCTCCGCGGCCTCGGTGAGCGCGGTGTAGATGCCGGGCACGCCGTCCTCCTCCTGCGCGATGGAGTCGCCCACCGGCTGCACGAAGCAGTTGATCAGCGTGGCCGTGAGCTCGGTGCCGGCCGCGGAGTTGATGCGGCCGGCGGGCACGAAGCCGCTCTGCAGCGCGTCGAGGAAGCGCGCGGCCCAGGCCTCGCGCTGCTCGGGCGCCTCGACCTGCGCGAGCGCCTGCGCGACACGCGCGCGCACGTCGTGCAGGTCGCGCTCGTCGCCCTTGGCGTACTTCTCGAGCAGCACCTCGAGGCTGATGTCCTGCGGCGGCAGCCCGGCGGCGGACGGCGGCGCGGCGCCGGCGTCGGGCTGCAGGGCGTCGTAGAGGCCGCGTTGGAGATCGGTGGTCATCGGGGGTGTCCTGGTGGTGGGCGACCGCGTCAGCAGCGGCGGGCGACCGGAACGTCGTCGCGCACGGCGTCGCGCCCCGCGGCCTTGGCCGCGAAGAGCGCCTCGTCCGCGCGCTTGAACAGGTGCATGGCGTCGCACGGCGCGCTGGCCTCGGCGATGCCCGCGCTCAGGCGGATCGTGACGTCCGCCGGCAAATCGTCGGCCCGCTGCGCGACCGCGACGCGCAGGCGGTTGCACACCTGGTGCGCGACGGCCAGCGGCGCCGCCAGCACCAGCGCGAACTCGTCGCCGCCCAGGCGCGCGGGCAGGTCGGTCTGGCGGCACTGGGCCTGCAGGTGGTGCGCGACCCAGCGCAGCGCGGCGTCGCCGGCCAGGTGGCGGTAGCGGTCGTTGATGGACTTGAAGTGGTCGAGGTCGACCAGCACCAGCGACACGGGGTGCTCCAGGCTCGCGCGCGGCAGCATGCCGGCGAGGAACTCGTCGAAGCGGCGGCGGTTGGCCAGGCCGGTGAGCTGGTCGTTGCGCGCCTCGCGGTGCGCTCGCTCGGCGCGGTCGCGCTCCTCGGTCACCTGGCGCAGCGCGCGCTCGGTGTTGAGCGCGACCGCGAGCGCCGAGGCCTGCTGCTCGGCGCGATCGAGCACCTGGCGCGCGCGCAGCTCGTGGAAGCGCTTGTGCGCCAGCAACGCCTCGTGCCACTCGCCGCGCGCCTCGTGCGCCAGCGACTTCAGGCGGAACAGCTCGTCCATGTGCATGTGGCCGCCGCGGCTGTCGGCGGCCAGGCGGCCGCGCTCGAGCGCGTGCAGCGCCAGCTGCGGCTCGCCGGCCTGCAGGTGGGCGCGCGCCCGGGCGCAGCTGAAGAACACCATCGAGTGCGGCGCCGACGCGTCCATCAGCGACTCGGCCTCGTCGAGCGACGCGTGCGCCTGGGCGAGGTTGCCCAGCACGATGTGCGAGACCGCGAGGTGGTCCAGCGCGCTGCTGATCTCCACCCACTTGCCCTGCTCGCGCCAGGTCTGCAGCGTCGACTCCATCAGCTCGATGGCGCGCTCGGCGCGCGGCCGCCAGATGGCCTCGGCCACCTGCTCGTCGTGCTCCTTGAGCGCCCAGCGGCCCAGCGCCAGCGACAGGTTCGAGCGCAGCCGCAGCACGACGGCCTCGCCCTGGAAG
>DASQCX010000293.1:0-3799 GCA_035634455.1 Burkholderiaceae bacterium | reverse complement strand
GCCCGACAGGGTCACCGTCAACGTGCCGTCGACGAAGCCTGAGCGGCGCACCGGCTCCGGCGCGGCCACGGTGGTGGCCGAGGCGGCCTTCACCTTGATTGCACTGGTGGAATCCGCCAGCGTCCCTTCGCTCCAGACGCTCCACGCGCCGGCGCCTTCCTTGGCCGTCACCGTGGTGAAGGTAGGCGGCGTGCCGGTGCCGTTCTTCGTCGAGTCGAAGGCCGCGTCGTGGATCGGTCCGCCCGGCAGCGTGACCGCGTGCGCGAGCAGGCCGGTCGCCGGATCGGCGGCCTCCGCCGCGATGGCGTAAGGGACGTCGGCGCTGGTGCCGCCGCTGCCGGCGATGGTCTGCCCGAACAGCACGCGGGCGCCGTGCGTGGCCAGCGCGTTCGTCACGGTGACGTCCAGCCCGCTGGCGTCGAGCACCGGCACGATGGGCGTGGCCGTCGAGCTCAGCGCGGTCGGCGTGGGCTTGAGCAGGCCGGTCGGGTCGACGAACACGTTGCGCACGACGATGGTCTGCATGTTGCCGCCGCGGATGACCACGTCGTACAGTGATTGCGTGGGCAGCGGATACAGCAGGAAGGTGCCGCCGGCGCTGACGTTGACGCTGCGCACCTCCTCGTGGAACAGGCCGTCCGAGGACAAGCTGGTGGCGCTGGCGACGACGTCGTGGATGCAGCCCGCGTGGCTGCTGCCGGTGCAGAAGTTGCTGGTGTCCAGCTGCCCGCTGATCGAATCGAAGATGCTGCCGTCGATCTGCAGGTTGCCGTCGCCGAGCGCGGTCAGCAGCTGCTGGTTGTAGAGCTGCAGCTCGTCGCGCAGCGTGAAGCGGTCGACGCCCGCGGCGGTCGGGCGGCGCACCAGGCTCGCGGCGGCGTTCCACTCGATCGCCAGCGGCGTAGTGGTGTCCGCGCTCAGCGAAAACTGCTGCAGCAGGCGCAGGCCGGCCTGCGGGTCGGGGATCTCCAGCGGCACCACGTGCACGCCGCCGGCGTCGGTGTACTGCACCTGGTCGTTCCAGGTCAGGCCCTTGGCGACGGCGGAGTCCTTCAGCGTCGCGTTCGGGTCGGAGGACGCGACGATCAGGCGCAGCTGCTGGTAGGTGCCCACGGCCGTCTGCACCTGCTTGAGCAGCGACACCGACTGGCCTTGCGACAGCGAGGCGTCGGCCAGATCCACCGTCACCGGCGCGGGCAGCTGCGACACGACCCAGCCGGCGTCGCCGTCGCCGAAGACGCGCGTCCCGTCGGCATGCATCGCCAGGCCGGTGATGGTGACCCAGAGGTGGTCGATGCCCGGGCTCGCGCCGCCGGCCAGCGCGACGCTCAGCTCGGCGTTGCTCGAGGACGGCGCCGGCGCGGGCGACGACGAGCTGGCGCCGCCACCGCCGCACGCCGCGAGGGCGAACAGCGCGCCGAGCGCCGCGAGCGTGCGCGGGTCGGCCATGCTCAGTTCGAGGCCGCGGTGACGGCGATGCGCAGCTTGGTGCCGACCGCCTGGGTCATCGTCTGGATGTTCTTGTTGATCTCGGGGCCGACCTCGTCCTGCACCTTCCTGCCGATGGCCTGGTCGGCCTGCGGGATCAGCTTCTCGAACTTGGCCTTGACCGGCGACTGCAGCAGGGCCAGCAGCTGCTTGAGCTCGTCGACGGAGAAGTTCTGCGCCAGCAGCGGCACGACGGTCGTCTGCATGTTCTTCTTGGCGCTGCTGGTGACCAGCGGGGTCGCGGTGTCGACGTACTTCTGCACGTCGACGGTGATGTCCTTCATCGCCGCGTCCTGCTTGGCCTGCGGCAGGCGCGCCTGCTGCAGCGCGATCTTCGACTTCTCCATGGCCTCGGTGGCGGGACGCTGGGCGGCCATCACGACCGTGTTCTCGGGATGCCACAGGGTCAGGATCTGGTCGATCAGCTTCTGCTTGTCGGCGTCGACGGGCGTGGCTTGCGCGTGGGCCAGCGAGGCGGTGCCCAGCAGCGTGGCGATGGCGAGTGCGTGGAGGGAGCGGCGGAAAGCGTGCATGGCAGGGAACCGGGGGGTCAGAAAGGTTGGGTGATCTTGAGGCCGAAGTAGCGCAGCACGAGCGTGCCGGAGACGTCGAGCCCCGCGTACGGGTTGTAGATCACGTTGAAGAAATTGTCGCAGTTCAGGTTGCAGTCGGTGCCCGCGGGCACGTTGTAGCGGCCCTTGGCGTAGCTGAAGCCGCCTTCGAGCCTCATGCCGTCGCGCGTCTGGTAGCTCAGGCCGATGCTCTTGACCGGCAGTTGCGGCATCGGTGCGATCAGGTCGATCTTGTTGGCGGGCACCGAGCTCTTGCGCGGCTCGTAGCCGAGGCGCAGCTTGACGCCGTCCCACACGTCGACCTGCATGCCCATGCCATAGCTCCAGACGCTGCGGTAGCCGCGCGGGATCACGAGCTTGGAGGAGTCCTCCTGGCCGAACAGGCGCGCCATGTCCATCAGGTTGACCTGGCGGTCGAACTGGAACGTCATCTTGTCCCACTTGCCCCAGTCGGTCCAGCCGGCGTCGAAGTTGAACTGCAGGCCGTCGATCGGCGTGACCTTGGTGCCGAACTGCCAGTGCGCCGGGGTCGGCAGCACCAGCGTGAAGTTGCCGCCCTGGTCGGTCGGGATGTTGGTGGGGAAGCCGAACATCGCGGCGACGATCGGCCCGAACAGCGAGCTGTACATGTGCCGCACGAACTCGGGCAGCATCGGGTTGGCGTGGAAGTTGTAGTCGCCGGTGATCACCGTCTTCGAGCCGGACTGGTAGACCGCGCCGAAGCCGAACGCCGGCGTCGGCTGCCACAGCCCGCCGACGTTGAACGTGATGTCGGCCGGCGAGGTGCCCGAGAAGCGCATCTCGCCCACGCTCTGGAACGGACGCAGGCGGCCGCTCTGCTGGCCGGTCGAATCGGTGCCGCACAGGCCGAAGCCGAGCGTGTCGAGCGGGTTGCCGTTGTTGCCGCACCAGGCGTCCTGCAGCTTGCCGATGATGCCCAGCAGCTTGTTCGGGAAGCGCATCTCGGTGTCGAGCGCGAAGCCCTGGTGCGCGATCGGGATGGCCAGGCCGACGCTGAACTGGTCGTTGACCTTGTAGCCCACCGAGGGCGACAGGTAGACCAGCCGCTGGATCACCACTTGCTTGCCGTCGAAGCGCGCCGGGTCGTCGGGATTCTTGGTGCGGTCGATGCCCACCGCCTGCGGCACGTACGTGGCCGTGGCGAAGGTCCACGGCGAGCCCTCGTTGTGCCAGGCCAGGCCGAGGCCGGCCGCCACCGCGAACGGGATGCGCGGACTGGGCACGCCGGCGATCGGGATGAAGATCGCCTGCTTGTTGTGGGCGGAGTGCGTGCCGGCGATCGGGTCGTCGGTCCAGCCGCCGATGTCGAAGCCGTCCGGCTTGTGGAAGTCCGCTGTCACGCGCAGCGCGGCGCCGAACAGCGTGTCCGAGCGCGTGTCGGAGGTGATCTTCGCCAGGCCCGCCGGGTTGAAGTGGATCGAGTCCAGCCCCGGCGGATCGGCCGTGACCGCGTTGCCCATCGACATCGCGACGGGGCTGACGGCGAGGTTCTCGGTGAGCGCGGCGTGCGCGCCGGAGGCTGCCAGCGCGGCCAGCGCGGCGCCGGCGGCGCGCGCGAGCGGCGAACGCCTGCACGGCGCCTGGCGGCGCGCGGGACGCGTCGTCGGTGTGGCGGTCATGCGGTCAGAACAGCGAGAAGTTCAGGGGAACGTCCAGGCCCAGGCTGAAGTCGGGCGAGTCCGTTGTCAGGCCGATGCCCGCGCTCAGGTTGACGGTGG
>DASQCX010000292.1:0-3207 GCA_035634455.1 Burkholderiaceae bacterium | reverse complement strand
GAGTTCGTGTTCTCCTGCGTGGGCAACGACGCCGACCTGCGCTCCGTGGTCGTCGGCGACGACGGCGCCTTCGCCGGCATGGCGCGCGGCGCGGTCTTCATCGACAACACCACCGCCTCGGCCGACGTCGCGCGCGAACTGCACGCCTTCGCGACCTCGCGCGGCCTGCATTTCATCGATGCGCCGGTGTCCGGCGGCGAAGCCGGCGCGATCAACGGCCAGCTCACCGTGATGTGCGGCGGCGACGCCGAGCCGTTCGAGGCGATGAAGCCGGTGGCGATGGCCTACGCGAAGGCCGTCACGCGGCTGGGCGACAGCGGCTCGGGCCAGCTCGCCAAGATGGTCAACCAGATCTGCATCGCCGGCATCGTGCAGGGGCTGTCCGAGGCCGTGGCCTTCGGCACCCGCGCGGGCCTGGACATGCCGGCCGTCCTCGACGTCATCGGCAAGGGCGCCGCCCAGAGCTGGCAGATGGACAACCGCGGCAAGACCATGGTGCAGGACAAGTTCGACTTCGGCTTCGCCGTCGACTGGATGCGCAAGGATCTCGGCCTGGTGCTGGACGAGGCGCGCCGCAACGGCGCCCGCCTGCCGCTGACCGCGCTGGTCGACCAGTTCTACGCCGAGGTGCAGAACCGCGGCGGCGGCCGCTGGGACACCTCCAGCCTGATCCGCCTCCTGAACAAGTAGCTGTCACTGTGCCCCGGAGTTTTCCGGCGCTGCCGCTCGCGAACCCCAAGCGGAGTTCAAGGGAGCGGCAGCACCGGCTCCGCCGGGCCGCTCGCGGCTTGCCCCTTGGGGGCAGGGAGCGCTAGCGACCGTGGGGCCAACATTTCAGCGCAAGTTGCCGAGCTGCTCCTCGGTGAGGATCTCGAACACGCGCACCACCTTCAGCACGCTGGGCTGCGCGCGGGCGACATCGGCGGCGCGCGCCGCCTCGCGCTCGGTGACGCGGCCCATCAGGTAGACATTGCCGCGCTCGGTCACGACCTTGATCGCGCTGGCCTGGATGTCCTTGGCGTCGATCAGCGCGCTCTTGACGCGCGTGGTGATGACCGTGTCGCTGGAGCGCGTGCTGATCGTGCTGTTGGGGCCGACCTCGAGCTCGTTGACGACGTTGTTGACGCCCTCGATGCCTTGCACGGCCTTCTCCGCCGCGGCCTTGTCGGCGTCGGTGGGCACCTCGCCGGACAGCAGCGCGATGCGGTTGTAGCTGGTGACGTTGATGTGGCCCTTGTCGCCGATCGCCTCGCGCAGGCGGCCGCCGGACTTCAGCTCGATGGCCTGGTCCTCGATCTGCGTGCCGCCGGTGCGGCGGTCGTTCAGCGACATCCCGCCCGCGACCGCGCCCGCGCCCAGGAGCGCGATGCAGCCCTGCAGCGAGGCCAGCGTGGCGGCGGCCAGCGCGCCGGCGGCCAGGGTGGTGATCAGCGGGTGGCGCCGGCGGGTGGTCGAGGTGGAGGTGATGTTCATGGTCGTCAGAGGTCGGCGTCGCCGAGCAGTTGGAGGTCGACGGCATCGCACAGGGCGTGCAGCGTCAGCAGCTGGAGTTCGCAGATGCGCGCCGCGCGTTCGTGCGGCACGCCGATCCAGATGTCGGTCTCGGCCAGCGTCATCTGCGCGTTGCCGCGCACCGTGGCCGACCCGGGTTCGCGGCCGGCGACGACGATGGCGCTCATCTCGAGGTCGTGCGCGGCCTCGACCACCGAGGCCAGCAGCGCGTCGTCGGGCCGCAGCGCGAACGCGACGAGCACGTCGCCCGGCTGGCCCAGCACGCGCAGCTGCGTGACGGCGGGGGCGTCGGAAAGCGTCTCGGGCGGCGTCGACAGCAGCAGCGGGTCGACCGCCAGCACCATCGCCGCCAGGCCCGGGCGCTCGCGCTCGAAGCGGCCCGACAGCGCCGCGCCCAGCAACTGCGCCGGCGCCTGCGCCACGCCGCGGCCGTGCACCCAGACGCGGCCGCCGGCGGTCACGCAGTCGACGATCGCCTGCGCGGCGTCGCCGATGGGTCGCGCCATCGCCTCGGCCGCCTGGTAGCTCAGGTCGGCGCTTTCGAAGAAATGTTGTTGGATGCGGGGTTCGAGCATGGAGGCCAGGTGACGCGGCCCGCACACGGGGCCGCGCGGGGATCATAGTGCAGCGCTTCGTAGGACAGAGTCGCGTTCGTCGCGCCGAGTTCCGTCGCGGCCGGATCAGGCGGTTCGACGAGTTTCGCCATCACGCCCGAGCCGTGTTTCCGCTTGTTGAAGGCTTCGCGGCGATCCGGGAGCGGATCCGCGCGATTCTAGGGTTCGGGCGGGCGCGTCAACACTCGTCGAACGCGGCCTTCAGCCACTGGATGCGCTCGCCGTCGACGGCGACGACGTCAAACCGGCACGGCGGCACGCGCGCCAGCGTCGTCAGCCACGTCTGCGCCGCGTACACCAGCCGCGACTGCTTGGCCGGGCTGACGCTCGCCGCCGCACCGCCGCCCACGCCGCCGCGGCGCACGCGTACCTCCACGAACACCAGCGTGCCGTCCGGCTCGAGCGCGACCAGGTCGATCTCGCCGCCGCGGCGCGAACGGCCGCGCGCCACTCGATAATTGCGCGCGAGGATGCGCAAGCCGCGCGCCTCGAGGTGGCGCTGCGCCAGCGCCTCGCCGGCGCGTCCGGTGAGCGCGCGCGTCGTCGCGCCGCCGCCCGCCGCGTCCGTTCCACTGCTCCGAGGCCCTGCCATCGTGTCCGATCACTCCCCCCGCCGTTCCGACGACGACGCGCCCGCCCCCGGCCCGCGCCAGGCGCTGCAGGTGGCCGCCGCCGTGGCCGGCGCGCAGGACTTCCCGCGCGGCTGCCTCTACGTGGTGGCCACGCCCATCGGCAACCTGGCCGATGTCAGCCTGCGTGCGCTGCACGTGCTGTCGCTGGTCGACGCCATCGCCTGCGAGGATACGCGCACCAGCGGCGCCTTCCTGCGGCATTTCGGCCTCGAAAAGCCGCTGCTGGCGCTGCACGAGCACAACGAGCGCGCCGGCGCCGCGCAGGTCGGCGCGCGCCTGGCCGCGGGCGAGCGCATCGCCTACGTCAGCGACGCCGGCACGCCGGCCGTGTCCGACCCCGGGGCGGTGCTGGTGCAGGCCGTCGCGGCGGCCGGCCATCGCGTCATGCCGCTGCCCGGCGCGAGCAGCGCCGTCGTCGCGCTGAGCGTGGCGGGCGACGCGGCCGCGCG
>DASQCX010000291.1:0-1501 GCA_035634455.1 Burkholderiaceae bacterium | reverse complement strand
AGGTAGATGACGCCGCTGGGCAGGGTGAAGTGTTCGCGCAGGGGCGCGAGCGGGTCGCGCGCATCGAGCGCGTGGGCTTGGTCTCTGGTGGTCATGAGAGTTCTCGGAGGATGGCGCGCACCGGGCTGGCACAGGCGCCTTGGAGCTTCAGGGGCAGGGCGATCAGCTCGTAGTCGCCTTCGGGCACCTCGTCGAGCACCAGGTTCTCCAGCACGCGCAGGTCGCGCCGGCGCAGCACCTGGTGGCTGTCCAGCGTCTTGCTCGCCGCCGGGTCGACGCTGGCGGTGTCGATGCCCACCAGCCGGACGCCGAGGTCGGCCAGCGCCTCGACCGTGGCCGGGGCGAAGGCGGCGCAGTCGGGGTCGAACCGGTCCAGCGGGGCCCGCGCGTACGTGCGCACCAGCACGCGCGCGGGCAGGGGCGCGCCCGCGGGCGGCAGCGCGTGCGCGAGGTGGCGCAGCTCCACCAGCGGGCCGGCGCCGATCGCGTGGATCACGCGGCACGTGCCGAGGAAGGGTTCGAGCGACACCTCGCCGATCGTCGCCGCATCGGCCTCGTAGTGCAGCGGCGCGTCGGCATGCGCGCCGGTGTGCGGTGACAACGTGATCGCGCTGACGTTGACCGGGCAGCCGGGGCCGATGGTCGCGCCCCAGACCTGACGGTATTCGGTATCGCCGGGGAACACGGGCGAGCGGGCGTTCACGGGCGGGGAGATGTCCCAGAGCTTGGTCATGGGACGCAGCTTACCGCCCGCGCGCGGCGCCGCTCAGGAAATGCCGTCGGCCGCCGTCGCCTGCTTGACGGGCTCGGCCGCGCTGGCCTCGACCGGCGCGCTGGCGCGCACCACCGTCACGGTGCATGTCGACTCCGCCACCACCGTCGACGACACGCTGCCCAGGTAGCGCCGCAGCGCCGAGACGCCGCGCGCGCCCATCACGATGTGGTCGACCTGGTTGCGCCTGGCGAAGTCCACGAGCGCGTCGGCCGGGTCGGGCGCCTCGAGCACGTGGAAGGTGAGGCGGCCGTCCTCGAGGTTGAGCGACTTGCTGATCGGCCGCGCCCAGTGCTTCAGGCCGACGAGCTGCTTGACGTGCAGGCTCTTGCCGGTGTGGTCGGTGAGCGCGTCGGTGCCGATGCGCGCGATGCGCATCACGCTGACGCAGGCCAGGCGCGCGCCGGGCTCGGTGAGCACGATGCGGCGCACGGTCTCGCGCAGCTGGTCCAGCAGCTCGGGCGCGGCGTTGTCGACGTCGACCGCGGCCATGATGATGTTGCTGCGGTTGAGCACCTCGGTGGCCGACGGCGCCGCCGCCTCCGCGGGCTCGGCGCCGAGCGCGAAGAACCAGCGCTTCAGGCGCGTCCACTGGCTCGAGCGCGCCATGCGCTCGGCGCGGCGCGTCAGCACGATCTGCTCGGGCTGCTGCAGGTCCAGCGCGAGCTGGGCGGCGGTCTGGTAGCGCTTGTCGGGCTGCACCTCCAGGCACTTGAGGATGACCTCCTG
>DASQCX010000290.1:0-2694 GCA_035634455.1 Burkholderiaceae bacterium | reverse complement strand
CGCTTCGAATGGCGCCTGCCCGACGCCAGCGCCAACCCCTACCTCGCGCTGGCCGGCCTGATCGCGGCCGGCCTCGACGGCGTCGACCGCGCGCTCGATCCCGGCCCCGCCTGCACCGACGACCTGTTCGCGCTGGACCTGGCGCAGATCCGCGCCCGCGGCATCCCGCTTCTGCCGCAGAGCCTGCAGGAGGCCATCGCCGCGCTGCGCGCCGACGAGGTCGTGCGCGGCGCGCTCGGCGAATCGCTGGCCGCGGAGTTCGATCGCCTCAAGCGCATCGAGTGGACGGACTACGCGCGCCACGTCGGCGACTGGGAGCTGGAGCGCTACGGCGCGCTGTTCTGACGTCGTGCGCACTGGCGCGGAACGCGGCGATTTCGGCGTCCAGGTCGATGGCGATGCGCAGTCGCCCGTGCAATGATTCGCCCTTGCCTCGCCGAGCAACGGACAGGGTCGCACGATGAACGCCACGCTGGAGATCGCCGGTTTCGACGAGCACGCGCTGCCGGGCTGGATGCGCCTCGAACTGAAGACGCCGGCCGCGACGCTGCAGACCTTCGCCAACGAGGACGCCCCGCCGCAGTTCCTGCTGGGCGTCGAGGGGGCCGCCGACCCGGCGCTGGTCGACCGCATCCTCGCCGCGCTGCGGCAGCTCGACGTCCGGCGCGAGACCGCCTCCGCCTTCGCGCTGCCCGCCGCGATCGCCCCGTTCGACACGCTCGGCTTCGTCCGCGGCCCCGAGCGCCGGCTGCTGCGCGGCATCCTCGAGGACGACGCCGTCCTGCAGGCGATCCCGCTGTACGCCTGCGAACTCACCGCCGAGGACCGCCTGCCCCCGCTCGCCAACTTCCGCCGCTGGACGGACCTGCTCGCCCTGGACCGCGCGCCGCAGCCCTGGTTCCACTTCCGCATGCACGGCCGCCCGTCGGGGCTGGACGTGCCGCAGTGGACGACCGAGGCGTGGGCGACGTTCGAGGACTACCTCGGCATCCTCTCGCGCGATGACCAGGCGTGGCTGGAGGTGCGCAATCGCAGGGGGCGGATCCTGCGGGTGCCGGACGACGCGGGGTGGGATGGTGCCGGCGGGCGTGTCGCGACGCACGTGGGGCGTGGCCCGGCGCCATGACGCGAGGGCCGCCATCGGCCGCGAAGGCCCGTGCCCGCGCACGAGGGCTTGTGCGCGCGCAGTGGCGCAGCGCCGGCATGTTGGCGCGGCCGAAGCGGCGCCTCCCCCGAACCGGGATCGCCACACCGGGTGCCATACTTGGCGCCGGCGGCGCGCCATGCCCCGCTGATCCTTCCGCGGCCTTGCCCGGCAACCATCACACCAAAGGACCCAAGATGATCTCCAGGAACCTGCTCCGCATCGCGCTTGCATCGGCCTGTCTGGCCTGCGGCACGATGGCATTCGCCGGAACGGCGGCGTCCGCCCCTGCCAAGAGCGGCGGCACGCGCCAGAACCATCACTGCAAGCAATCCGATGGCACCATGGACATGGGCAAGACCAAGAAGGCCTGCCTGGCCGACAAGGGCGCCTGGGTCAAGGACGCCGCGTCCGCGCCGGCGGCGTCCGGGTCCGCGGCGGCCAAGAAGTAGGCCAGCCCGTCCTGCGGGTCGGCTGCTGGAGTCCCGGCGGCCGACCTCGGCCGCGGCCGCACGGCATCGACGCCGAAACCACCCGGGCGGCCCGACATCGGCTCGCGCAGGCCCCCTTCAAAGGCAAGCCAGCGCCACCGCCAGCGCGACGGGCATCGCCACCATCCCCACCTTCAGGAACTGCCACGCCGACACGTGCTCGCCCTCGCGGCGCAGCGCCGTCAGCCACAGGATGGTGGCCAGCGAGCCGGTGACGGACAGGTTGGGCCCGAGGTCGATGCCGATGGCGACGGCCGAGCGCACGCCGTCGGGCAGCGGACCGGAATTGGCGGCCGTGCCGGCGATCAGGCCGGCCGGCAGGTTGTTCATGAGGTTGGACGCGAAGGCCACGAGCGTGCCGGCGCCCCAGGCCGCCGCGCGCGGGGCCGCGTCCGCGGACGCATGCAGCACCTCGGTCAACGCGGCCAGCAGGCCCGTGCGGCCGACGCCGGCCACCAGCACGAACAGGCCGGCCACCAGCGCCAGCACGCTCCAGGACACGTGCCGCAGCAGCGCCCACGGCGCCTCGCGCTTGCTCGCCTGCACGGCCGCGATGGCCAGCAGCGAGGCGATCAGCGTCGGCGCGCCCAGCGACAGGCCGAGCGCCGACGCCGCCAGCATCGCCAGCACGACGCCGACGATGCCCAGCGCCGCCAGCCGGCCCGTGCCCGACAGCCGCGGCACGTGCGGATCGTGATCGACGGCCTCGGCCAACTCGCCGCGGAACAGCAGCGCCAGCACGGCCCAGGTCGCGGCGACGGACGCCAGCGACGGCAGCGCGAACGCGCGCAGCCAGGCCGCGAGCGGCGGCATGTGCGCGCCGAACACCACGAGGTTGGCCGGGTTGGAGATCGGCAGCACGAAGCTGGCGGCGTTGGCGACCAGCGCGCAGGCGAACAGGTAGGGCGTCGGTCGCGCGCCGGCCCGCCGCGCGACCACGTAGACGGCCGGCGTCAGCACGACGGCGGTCGCGTCGTTGGACATGAACACCGTCACCAGCACCCCGATGCCGTAGACCAGCGCGAACAGCCGCTTCGCCGACCCTCCGGCATGGCGCAC
>DASQCX010000289.1:0-2735 GCA_035634455.1 Burkholderiaceae bacterium | reverse complement strand
ACACGGAGACCGCGGTCTTCGCGGGCGGCTGCTTCTGGGACGTCCAGGGTGTGTTCCAGCACGTGAAGGGCGTGACCAACGCGGTCTCGGGCTACTCCGGCGGCAAAGCCGACACGGCGCACTACGAGATGGTCGGAACCGGCGGCACGGGCCACGCCGAATCGGTGGAAGTCACGTTCGACCCGTCGCAGGTCAGCTACGGCAAGCTGCTGCAGATCTTCTTCTCGGTCGTCCACGACCCGACGCAGCTGAACCGACAGGGGCCCGACTTCGGCACGCAGTACCGCTCGGCCCTGTTCCCGACGGACGACGGCCAGCGCAAGGTGGCCGAGGCCTACATCGCGCAATTGGGCGGCGCGAAGGTGTTCAAGGGTCCCATCGTCACGCGGGTCGAGCCGTACCGCGGCTTCTATCCGGCCGAGGGGTACCACCAGAACTTCCTGACGCTGAATCCCGAGTACGGCTACATCGTGGTCAACGACCTGCCCAAGATCGACGCGCTGCAGCGCCTGTTCCCGGCGGATTACATGCCGAAGCCCGTGCTGGTGCCGGGCGCGGTCGCGACGCGCTGAAGCGCGCCGGCCCTGGCGCCGGCACGCTCCAAGGGCCTCACTTCGTGAGGAAGGCCAGCATCTTCGTGGCGAACCCGCGATAGGGCGGCGCCATGAACTTCATCGCGCTGAAGCGCGCCTGGTAGAACACCGGGCGCAGCTTGGAGAAGGTGTCGAAGCCTTCGCGGCCGTGGTAGTGGCCCATGCCCGAGGCGCCGACGCCGCCGAAGGGCAGGTCGTGCTGCGCGACGTGGAACAGCGCCTCGTTGACCGACACGCCGCCCGACATCACGCGGTCGAGCAGCATCTGCACGCGGCGCCGGTCGCTGCTGAACGGGTAGATGGCCAGCGGGCGCGGGCCGGCGTTGATCGTCTTGATGACGGTCTCGAGCGCGTCGTAGGCGCGGATCGGCAGGATGGGGCCGAAGATCTCGCGCTGCAGCAGCACCGAGTCGGCCGGCGCGTTCAGCACGACGTGCGGCGCGATCTTGCGCGTGGCGCGGTCGAACGGTTCGCCCGGCAGCAGCTGGATGATGGTGGCGCCGCGCGACCTGGCGTCCTCCAGCGCGCCCAGCAGGCGCTCGAACGAGCGCTCGTCGATGATGGACGTGTAGTCGGTCGAATCCAGCGTCGGGTAGCGCTTGTTGACGATCTCGCGCGCCGCGGCCACGAACGCGTCGACCTTGTCGCGCGGGACCCAGGCGTTGTCGACCGTCGTGCAGATCTGGCCGGCGTTCATGAACTTGGCGAACAGGATGCGCTCGGCGGCCAGGTGCAGCGGGAAGTCGTCGCACAGGATGGCGGGCGCCGTGCCGCCGAGTTCCAGCGTGACCGGCACCAGGTTGGCCGCCGCGGACGCCATCACCGAGCGGCCGGTCTGGCCCGAGCCGGTGAACAGCAGGTGGTCGAACGGCAGCTTGGAGAACTCGATGCCGACGCCGCCGGTCTCGTCGAAGAAGCGCAGCTTCTCGGGCGGGAAGTAGGCCGGGATCTTCTCGATCAGGAAGGCGGCCAGGTGGCGCGAGTTCTCGCTCATCTTGATCATCGCCCGGTTGCCGGCGGCGAAGGCGTAGGTCAGCGGGATCAGGCTCAGGTGCAGCGGGAAGTTCCACGGCACGATGATGCCGACGACGCCCAGCGGCTGCGGGATCACGCGGTTGCTGGCGCCCAGGAAGTTGCGCAGGTCGACCGAGCGGCGCTGCGGGCGCATCCACTTGCGCAGCTGGCCGATCACGTGCGAGATGCCGTCCATCGCCGGGAACACCTCGGCCAGCAGCGTCTCGTGCTGCGAGCGGTGGCCGTAGTCGGCGCTGATGGCGTCGCACAGCGCCTGCTTGTTCTCGCGGATGAAGCGCTGCAGCGTGCGCAGGTCGGCCTTGCGCTCGGCCAGCGTCGGCACCGGGTGCGCGAAATAGGCGCTGCGCTGCACGGCGAGCGCGTCCTCCAGCGTGCGGGCGATCTCCGAGGGCGTCGGGGCGATGTTGGGCAGGTCGTTCTTCATGGGCGGCTCCTGGGCGCGGCATGCTTGCGCCAGCCCTCGATTGTCCGCCCGCGGCGTCGCCCGCGGCGTCAGGGACGACCCCTGTCGCGCTGGTGACAATCGTTTGGCTCGCGCGGTCAGTCGACCGCCGCGCGGATGTGGGACCGCCTCGTCAAACCTCGTGGACGAGCTCGGGTTCCGACTCGCCACCCGGCTTCTTCGGCGCCGCCTTGGCCTTGCGGATGAGCAGCAGCAAGGGCAGCGACACCACCGTCAGCGCCAGCATGAAGCGGAAGTCGTCGAGGTAGGCCATCATCGCCGCCTGGCGGTCGACCAGCGAGTTGATGATGCCCAGGCCCGCCAGGCTGTTCGGATCGACCGCCGCCGGCAGCGACTGGAAGCCGAGGTTGCCGGGCGCGATGTCGGTGGCCAGCTGCGCGTGCGCCTTGGCCGTGCCCGAGGTGAGCATGGCCTGCACGATGGAGATGCCGACGCTCGAGCCGATGTTGCGCAGCAGGCTGAAGATGGGCGTGCCGTCGTTGCGCAGGTTCGGCGCGAGCGTCGCGAAGGCCACCGCGCTGAGCGGCACGAAGGTGAAGCCGATGCCCAGGCCCTGGACGACGCCGGACACCACGATGATGCGGCTGCCCATGTCCAGCGTCATCGTCGTCATCATCCACAGCGCGATCGCGGTCAGCGTGAAG
>DASQCX010000288.1:0-3555 GCA_035634455.1 Burkholderiaceae bacterium | reverse complement strand
GGCCTGCGCGGCCTGCTCGTGGGTGAGGCCGAACTCGTCGACCAGGCGCTTGAGCCCCTGGGCCTCTTCCAGCGGATTCAGGTCTTCGCGCTGGATGTTCTCGATCAGCGCCATCACGGCGGCCGATTCGTCGGGCACCTCGCGCACCAGCACCGGCACCTCGTCGAGCCCCGCCAGCTTGGCCGCGCGGAAGCGGCGCTCGCCGGCGATGATCTCGTAGCGCTGCGCCTTGGCGCCGGCGCTCTCGAGCGGACGCACCAGGATGGGCTGCATGATGCCCTGGCTGCGGATGCTCTCGGCCAGCTCGTACAGCGAGCCCTCGTCCATGCGGGTGCGCGGCTGGTACTTGCCGGCCTGCATCTGCGTGACCTTCAGCGACGACGGCTGGTTCGGGCCGCCCGCGGCGGCGGCCGTCTCGTCGATCTTCGGGCCGAGGAGGACTTCCAGGCCCATGCCCAGGCCTTTGGGTTTTTTCGTCACCATCCCGCGATTGTCCCCGAGAAAAACCGCTGCGCTAGCGGCCGGCGGCCGGATCGCGCACCAGGTCCGCCAGCAATTGCCGTCCTTGCGGCCACTCGCCCAGGCCCGAATCGCTGTTGAGATGGCCGCGCGGGCCGGCGTCCAGCGTCCGCGCGCCCCAGTCGGCGGCCATGCCGTGAGCCCGCGCCGGGTCGCAGAACGGGTCGTCCGCGCTGATGACGGCCAGCGACGCGAACGGCAGCGGCTGGCGCACGATCGGCGCGAACGAGTGCAGCGCGGCGCGGAACTCGTCGCGTTCGATGTCGGGCGGTGCCACCAGCAGCGCGGCGCGCACGCGGGCGGTGCGGCGCGAGTGGGCGGCCCATGCGGCCACGAGCTGGCAGCCCAGGCTGTGCGCGACCAGCGCGACCTGCGGCGCCGCCTCGCGATCCTCGATGTCGGCGATCGTCTCCTCCAGCCGCATCATCCAGTCGCCGCGCAGCGGGTGCATCCAGTCGCTCTGCTCGACGCGGACGTCGCCGTACAGCGCCTCCCAGCGGCTCTGCCAGTGCCGCGGCCCGGAGTTCTGCCAACCGGGCAGCACCAGCACGTGCAGGCCGGGCGCTTCTGCGCGGCAGGGATCCTGTAATGTCATTGCCTTATGCTTCGTTCTGAAACCGGCGCGCAGTCCCGAACGGCGCGCGCCACGCAACGATTCTGCCGTGCGTCGAGCCGCGCGGCCCCGGAGATCAAGACATGAGCACCGCCCCCAGGAAATTCCGCGTCTACGTCGACGGCCAGGAAGGCACCACCGGCCTGCGCATCCACGAGATGCTGGCCGCCCGCGCCGACCTCGAGCTGCTGCGCATCTCGGCCGAGCTGCGCAAGGACGACGCCGAGCGCGCGCGCCTGCTCAACGCCGCCGACGTCGCCTTCCTGTGCCTGCCCGACGACGCGTCGCGCGCCGCGGCGAAGATGGTCACGAATCCGGACACCTGCCTGATCGACGCCAGCACCGCGCACCGCACCGACCCGAGCTGGGTCTACGGCCTGCCCGAGCTCGCGCCGGGCCAGCGCGACGCGCTGCGCAAGGCCAAGCGCATCGCCAACCCGGGCTGCCACGCCACCGCGTTCATCCTGCTGATGCGCCCGCTGGTCGACGCCGGCCTGGTCGCGCCCGACGCCGGCGTGACCGCGACGTCCATCACCGGCTACTCCGGCGGCGGCAAGAAGATGATCGAGCAGTACCAGGGCTGGCACGCGCGCCAGATGGACGGCGAGCGCCAGATCGACGCCGCGTTGAGCGCGCCGCGCCCGTACGCGCTGGGCCTGGCGCACAAGCACATCCCCGAGATGAAGACCTGCTCGAAGCTCGCGCGCGCGCCGGTGTTCATGCCCATCGTCGGCAACTTCTACAAGGGCCTGACGGTGAGCATCCCGTTCCACGTCGATCAGCTCGCCCCCGGCACCGACGCGGCCAAGGTGCACGCCGCGCTGTCGCGGCGTTACGCCGACGAGCAGTTCATCCGCGTGATGCCGCTGGCCGACCCCGCGGTGCTGGCCGAGGGCTCGTTCGACGTCCAGGCCTGCAACGACACGCAGCGCGCCGACCTGTTCGTGTTCGGCCACGCCGACCAGGTGCTGCTGATGGCGCGCATCGACAACCTCGGCAAGGGCGCGTCCGGCGCCGCGGTGCAGACGATGAACCTGCACCTGGGCCTGCCCGAGGGCCTGAGCCTCACGGCGTGAAGATGCCGGCGATGGCCACGCTCGCAGCCGCACGCGTGCCAGCGTTGCGGCGCCGCGTCCGCGGAGCGGCCGTCGCATGACGAACGCGTCTGCCGAGACCTTGAAGGACTCGCGCGGACTGCGTCTGGGAACCGCCTCGCGCGCCGCCGCCGACCGTGCGGACGAGGCGCTGTGGCAGATGATGACCTTCGCCGACACGCCGCGCCTCGCGCTGCAGGCCGCGCGTGAGGCCGACCCCGGCTGGGCGCTGCCGCTGCTGCTCGACGCGGGCTTCCGCCTCGGCCTGAACCAGCCCGACGATCGCGCCGCCGCGCGCGAGCTGCTCGCGTCCGCGGGCGCGCTGGCGTCACGCGCGAGCGCGCGCGAGCGGGCGCACCTCGAGGCGCTGCAGCAGTTGCAGGACGGCCGCGTGGCCGCGGCGCTGCGCCTCTGGGACGACCTGCTGCTGGAGCATCCGCGCGACGCCCTGGCCCTGCACTGGGCGCACCAGTGGGATCACGCGCGCGGCGATTCGGCCAGCATGCGGCTGCGCCCGGCGCGCGCGCTGCCCGAGTGGGACGACGCCGATCCGCTGTTCCCCTGCGTGCTGGGCCTGTACGCGTTCGGCCTGGCCGAATGCCAGCAGTACGGCCTGGCCGAGGACCTGGGCCGGCGCGCGATCGCGCTGGCGCAGGAGCAGGGCGCCGACCCGGCGGCATCGCCCCGGGTACCCTGGGCGGTACACGCCGTCACGCACGCGATGGAGATGCAGGGCCGCTTCGACGACGGCGCGATCTGGCTGCGCCAGCAGCAGGCCGGCTGGACCGACGGCACGCGCTTCGCCAGCCATCTGTGGTGGCATCTCGCGCTGTTCCGGCTGGAGGCGCTGGACGTCACCGGCGCGCTGCGGCTCGTCGACACCCACCTGTCCGGCGCAGCGCTGACGCACGGCCTGCAGTGCCTGGACGCCGCGGCGCTGTACTGGCGGCTGCGCGTGATGGACGTCGAGGTCGACGCGCTGTTCAAGGACCTGCTGCAGCGCTGGTCGCCCGCGCCCGACGAGGCCGGCGCGCAAGCGTTCGTCGACTGGCACGTCGTGCTCGCGCTGCTGGGCGCCGGCGAGCGCGCGCAGGCCGAGGGCTGGGTCGCGCGCTGCGCCGAGCGCGTGATGCGCGCCGTGGAAGGCGCGCGCAGCAACCACGCCGTCGCGCGCGACCTCGGCCTGCCGCTGATGCGCGCGCTGCTCGCCGCCGAGCGCGGCGAGCACGACGCCGCCGTGCGTGGTCTCTACCTCGTGCACGAATCGGGCGCGCGCCTGGGCGGCAGCCACGTGCGGCGCGACCTGGTCGCGCAGACGCTGATGCATTG
>DASQCX010000287.1:0-6213 GCA_035634455.1 Burkholderiaceae bacterium | reverse complement strand
TCGCTGCGCACCGTCAACGCCTGCATCCAGTTCCTGCCGACGCTGGACGGCAAGGCACTGCTGACGGTGGAGGACCTCAAGCGCATCGGCGGCGGCGAGCTGCACCCGGCGCAGCAGGCGCTGGTGGAGTGCCACGGCTCGCAATGCGGCTTCTGCACGCCCGGCATCGCCATGACGCTGGCCAGCACCTACGAGCGCCACTGCGCGGCCGGCACGCGCCCGAGCCGCCAGCAGCTGGCCGACGACCTGTCCGGCAACCTGTGCCGCTGCACCGGCTACCGCCCCATCCTGGACGCCGGCCAGCGCATGTTCGACCTGCCCGCCGCGCGGCTGGACACCCGCCCCATCGTCGCGGCGCTGCGCGCGCTGGAGCCGGCCGGCGGCCTGGCCTACGAGGGCACGAACCCGGCCGTGCGCACCGAAACGGGCCCGCGCCGCGACCGCTTCTGGGCCCCGCGCTCGCTCGACGAGTTCGCCGCGCTGCGCGAACGGCATCCCGCCGCGCGCGTGCTGGCCGGCTGCACCGACATCGGCCTGTGGGTCAACAAGCAGTTCCGCGACCTGGGCGACATCCTCTACATCGGCAACGTCGATGCGCTCCGGCGCATCGAGCGGCGCGGCGGCACGCTGCGCATCGGCGCCGCGGCCTCGCTGGAGGACGCCTGGTCCACGCTGACCGCGGCCGTCCCGGCGCTGCAGGACATGTGGCTGCGCTTCGCGTCGCTGCCAGTGCGCAACGCTGGCACGCTGGGCGGCAGCATCGCCAACGGCTCGCCGATCGGCGACAGCGCGCCGGTGCTGATGGCGCTGGGCACGGACGTCGTCCTGCGCCGCGGCGCGACGTCGCGCACGCTGCGGCTGGAGGACTTCTATCTCGACTACATGAAGAACGCGCTGCAGCCCGGCGAATTCATCGAGGCGCTCGACGTCGCCCTGCCCGCGCCGGCCGTCGCGGTGCGCGCGTACAAGCTGTCCAAGCGCTTCGACTGCGACATCTCCGCGGTCGCGGCCGGCCTGGCCATCGAGCTCGACGGCGGCCGCGTGCGCGCCGCGCGCTTCGCCTTCGGCGGCATGGCGGCGATCGTCAAGCGCGCCGCCGCCGCCGAGGCCGCGGTCGTCGGCCAGCCCTGGACGGAGGCGACGGTCGAGGCCGCGATGGCCGCGCTGGAACGCGACTTCACGCCGCTGACGGACATGCGCGCCAGCGCCGCGCACCGCCGGCGCGTCGCGCGCAACCTGCTGCGCCGGCTGTGGCTGGAGACCCGGCCCGACGCGCCGCTGCCCGCGCGCCGCCTGAACGTCTTCGACGTGATGCCGCACGCGGCGCCCGCTGCCTGAGGAGATCGCATGAACAAGGAAGTCGAAGCATTCCTGGTCGAGCCGGGACTCGCGTACGCCGACTACGGGCACAACGCGCGTTCGCGCCTCGACGCCGACGGCGAGGCGCAGCGCGAGCGCGAGGGCGCGCGCGTGGGCGTCAGCCGCAAGCACGAGTCGGCGCACCTGCACGTCGCCGGCGAGGCCACCTACGTGGACGACATGCCCGAGCTGGCCGGCACGCTGCACGCGGCGCTCGGCCTGTCGCCGGTGGCGCACGGCCGCATCAAGGCGTTCGCGATCGAGAAGATCCGGGCGCTGCCGGGCGTCGTCGACGTGCTGGTCGCCGCCGACATCCCCGGCGTGAACGACTGCGGCGCCATCGCCCACGACGACCCGATCCTGTCCGACGGCACCGTGCACTATCTCGGCCAGCCCGTCTTCGCGGTGATCGCGACGGATCGCGAGCTCGCGCGCCGCGCGGCCGGCCAGGCCGGGCAGGTGCTGGAGATCGAGCCGCTGCCCGCCGTGCTCACCGCGCTGGAGGCGCATGCCGCGCAGCAGTACGTGCTGCCGCCCGCGCACCTGGTGCGCGGCGACGCGAAGGCGGCGATCGCGCGCGCCCCGCATCGCCTCGTGGGCACGCTCAGCCTCGGCGGCCAGGAGCAGTTCTACCTCGAGGGCCAGATCTCCTACGCGGTGCCGACGGAGAACGACGGCATCCGCGTGCACTGCTCGACGCAGCACCCGAGCGAGATGCAGCACCTGGTCGCGCACGCGCTGGGCCTGCAATCGCACCACGTCCACGTCGAATGCCGGCGCATGGGCGGCGGCTTCGGCGGCAAGGAGTCGCAGTCGGGGCTGTTCGCCTGCGTCGCTGCGGTGGCGGCGCGCAGGCTCGGCCGTCCGGTCAAGCTGCGGCCCGACCGCGACGACGACTTCATGATCACCGGGCGCCGCCACGGCTTCGAGTATTCGTACGAGGTCGGCTTCGACGACGCGGGCCGCGTGCTCGGCGCCGAGATCGACATGGTGTCCAACGCCGGCTTTTCCGCCGACCTGTCGGGCCCGGTGATGACGCGCGCGCTGTGCCACTTCGACAACGCCTACTGGCTGCCCGACGTAGCCATCCACGGCTACAGCGCCCGCACCAACACGCAGAGCAACACCGCGTTCCGCGGCTTCGGCGGCCCGCAGGGCGCGTTCGCGTCCGAGGTCATCCTCGACTCGATCGCGCGCAGACTCGGCAAGGACGCCCTCGAGGTGCGGCGCGCCAACTTCTACGGCGTCGGCGAGCGCGACGTCACGCCCTACGGCCAGCGCGTCGTCGACAACGTCATCCGCCCGCTGACCGACGAGCTCGCCGCCAAGGCCGACTACGCGCCGCGCCGCGCCGCGATCGCCGCGTTCAACGCCGCGAGCCCGGTGCTCAAGAAGGGCCTCTCGCTGACGCCGGTCAAGTTCGGCATCTCGTTCAACGTGAAGCACTTCAACCAGGCCGGCGCGCTGGTGCACGTCTACGCGGACGGCACCATGCTGGTCAACCACGGCGGCGCCGAGATGGGCCAGGGCCTGAACACCAAGGTGGCGCAGGTGGTGGCGCACGAACTGGGCGTGAGCTTCGAGACGGTGCGCGCCACCGCCACCGACACGACCAAGGTGGCCAACACCTCGGCCACCGCGGCGTCGACCGGCGCCGACCTCAACGGCAAGGCCGCGCAGGACGCGGCGCGCCAGATCCGCGAGCGCCTGGCCGCGTTCGCCGCGCAGCGCCACGGCGGCGACGCGAAGGACGTGCGCTTTGCCAACGACGTCGTGCATGTCGCCGGCCGGCAGATCCCGTTCCCCGAGCTGGCGCGCGCCGCCTACGAGGAGCGCGTGCAGCTGTGGTCGGACGGCTTCTACGCCACGCCCGGCCTGCACTGGGACCGCGTCAGTCTGCAGGGCCGCCCGTTCTTCTACTTCGCGTACGGCGCCGCGCTGAGCGAGGTGGTGGTGGACACCCTCACCGGCGAGTGGAAGCTGCTGCGCGCGGACGTGCTGCACGACGTCGGCCGCTCGCTGAACCCGGCGATCGACATCGGCCAGGTGGAAGGCGCGTTCATCCAGGGCATGGGCTGGCTCACGATGGAGGAGCTGGTCTGGCACCCGAAGACGGGCCAGCTGACGACGCACGCGCCCAGCACCTACAAGATCCCGACGGCCAACGACTGCCCGCCGGTCTTCAACGTCGCGCTGTTCGACAACGCCAACGTGGAGGACAGCATCCACCGCAGCAAGGCGGTCGGCGAGCCGCCGCTGCTGCTGCCGTTCTCGGTGTTCCTGGCGATCCGCGACGCGGTGTCGGCGGTGGGCGATCATCGCGTCGACCCGCCGCTGCGCGCGCCGGCCACCGGCGAGGCGATCCTGGATGCCGTCGACGCCGTGCGCCGCGGCCTGTCGGGCGGGGAGGCCGCATGAGCGCCGACCTGCACGCCGTCGCCGCGGGCTGGCTGGCCGCGGGCCAGGCCGGCGTCGTCGTCGAGGTGGTCAAGACCGCGGGCTCGGTGCCGCGCGAGGCCGGCACGCGCATGCTGGTGTCGGCCACGCAGGCGATCGGCACGATCGGCGGCGGGCACCTCGAGCTGATGGCGATAGCGAACGCGCGCACGCTGCTCGCGCAGGTGCCCGGCTTCGAGCCGGTCGATCGCCACTATCCGCTGGGCCCGGCGCTGGGCCAGTGCTGCGGCGGCGCGGTGACGCTGCGCTTCGCGCGCCTGGCCCACGCCGCCGTGCGCGCCTGGCCGCTGGCGGCGCCGCGCTTCCTGCTGCAGCTGTACGGCGCGGGCCACGTCGGCCGCGCGATCGTGCAGTTGCTGGCCGGCATCCCGTGCCAGGTGCAGTGGATCGACGAGCGCGAGGACGAATTCCCCGCCGACGCGACGCTGCCGCCGCACATCGAGAAGGTGTGCGTAGCCCCGGTCGAGGCCGAGGTCGACATCGCGCCGGCGAACGCCTGCTACCTGGTGCTGACGCACCGGCACGACCTGGACATGCGCATCGCCGAGGCCATCCTGCGCCGCGGCGACTTCCGCTATCTCGGGCTGATCGGCTCGCGGACCAAGCGCGCCCGCTTCCTGCATCGCTACGAGGAACGCGGCATCCCGGCCGCGACGCTGGGCCGCATGACCTGCCCGATCGGCGTGCCGGGCATCGAGGGCAAGGAGCCCGAGGTCATCGCGGTAGCCGTGGTGGCCCAGCTGCTGCAGCTGCCGGCGCTCGCACCGGCCGCCGCAGCGGCGCAGGCGTGCGGCGCGTCGGTCGCTCAGGAACCGCGATAGGTGCTGTAGCTCCACGGGCTGACCAGCAGCGGCACGTGGTAGTGGCCGGCGGCGTCGGCGATGCCGAAGTCCAGCTGCACCACGTCGACGAACGGCGGCTCGGGCAGCTCGACGCCGCGGGCGCGGAAGTACGGCGCCACCTCGAACACCAGGCGCCACCGGCCCACGGCCATCGCGGCGGCGTCCAGCAGCGGGCCGCCGTCGTTGCGGCCGTCGGCG
The DNA here is from genome assembly GCA_035634455.1 of Burkholderiaceae bacterium. Lineage (GTDB taxonomy): Bacteria > Pseudomonadota > Gammaproteobacteria > Burkholderiales > Burkholderiaceae_C > Scleromatobacter. The sequence continues at coordinate 1,357 of DASQCX010000287.1, read as the reverse complement.
TTGAGCGTGACGGCCTTGACCGTGCGCGCACCGCCGTCGGCGTCCACGCGCAGCAGCGTGACCTTCATGCCCGCGGCCGGGCAGCCGTGGGCGGTGTCGAGGACGTGGGTGCTGAGGTGTCCCATGAGGTGCTCCGGCAGGTCGGTCAGAAGTGGTACTCGGCGCGCACCATCGGCGTCTCGGCGAACGCGCCGTGGCCGGCGGGGCCGTGCCAGCTGTTGCCGAACTTGTTCTTCCAGTACTCGAACTCGACGCCCAGGCGCCAGGTGTTGGGCTTGGCGCCGACGAGCGCGCCGGCGTTCCACATCACCTGGCCGTCGAAGTGCGTCTCGGGAGCGGTCTGCCCGCCGAACTCGTCCTTGCCCTTGGACGCGATGAAGTTGGCGTAGCCCTCGAAGGCGAGCGGCAGCGATCCGAGCGGGATGCTCCACGAGCTCGCGAGCATCGGATGCGCCTTGTAGTGGTAGCGCGGCACGCCGGTCTGGGTGTAGGCGTTGTACGGCGCGTTGCTCTCCCACAGCTCGAGCACGCTCACGTTCAGGAAGCCGGGCACGTCGAGTTCGAGCGTCGGGCCCAGCACCCACATGCGCTTGCGCGAGTTGTAGCCGGCGTCGTTCTTCGTGTTCCAGTCGAAGCCGGCGGTCAGGCCCCAGCTGCGCACCGGGCCGGCCTTGAAGTCGGTCTTGAGCACCTTGCCGGCATCCAGGAAGTTGCGGTAGACGACATAGGCCTCCTGCGCGCCGGTGCTGGAGCCCGGGCTCGCGGGATCCTTGCCGTCGGACATCAGCAGGTCGACGTTGAAGAAGTTGCTGCCGTAAGCGTAGCCGCTGACGTGCTGCAGGTCGACGATGGTCTTGGCGATGTCGTCCGGGTTGTACGGCTCGCGGAACTTCGTGCCGTAGCGCGCGCCGATGGAGGTGTCGCTCCAGTCCGCGGCCGTTGCGGAGAGCGAGGCGCCGGCCAGGGCGAGCGCGCACAGACGGTGGAATCGGGTCATCGGGGAGTCCTGCTTCTTGGGTGGAAAGATCCGGCGCCGGCTAGCCTCGGAGGCCCGCGGGCCGTGCGGGAAACGGGCGGTGCGCGGCGCCTTTAGTCGGTCGGCGCGCCCGCGTCGTACCACTGGCGGATCACCTCGCGTTCGGGGTCGGTGATGCCGGTGGCGTTGTTCAGGGGCATGTTCTTGAGCAGCACGGCCTGCTGGAAGACCTCCTGCGCGTGCTGCTTGATCAGGTCGGGGCGGTCCAGCTCGATGCCCTTGTTCTGCACCTGCGCGTTGTGGCACAGCACGCAACGCTGGTCGACGACCGCCTTCATCGACGCGAAGCTGCCGGGCTTGGCCGCGGCCACCGCGACGCCC
>DASQCX010000286.1:0-6378 GCA_035634455.1 Burkholderiaceae bacterium | reverse complement strand
CAGGAAGGCGCGCGCGTCCTTCAGGTTGTACTGCACGCTGAAGCGCACGTCGACGATGTTCTCGTCCTGCGTCAGCATCGCGGAGTCGCGCAGGCCCGTGGACGTGGAGATGTTGGTCGTGCCGATCTCCACCGTCTTGGTCTGGGTGAAGTCGATCGTCTGGTTGGCCTGGATCGGGTACGGCCAGCGCCAGCCCCAGCCGGCGCCCACCGTGTGGCTGTAGCGGCCGAAGGTGGTGACCACGGCCTGCTGGCCTTCCTGCACGATGAACGAGCCGCTGAACAGCCACACGACCACCACGATCAGGGCGACCGCGACGACGCCCATGCCGGCGCTGCGGGCGTCCGGCTGGAAGCCGTTGCCCGGGTCGCCGCCGCCGCCGCGCTTGTTCAGGCCGAAGAACGCGGAGAGCTTGCGCGTGAAGTCGCGCCACATCTCCTCGAGGTCGGGCGGGCCTTCCTGGTTCTGCGCGATCGGCAGGCCAAGAAGCCTGCGCAGCAACGGGCGCCGGCGCGCGGGCGGCACCGATGACGGGGGGGTGTTCTCGGGCATGTTCATGCGGAAGAAGATGGGGACGTCAGCGGATAATTCGAGGCGGCCTCGTCCTCATTGTCGTCCAGGTCGGGCCGGGTGAAGCGCGCGTCGCGCTCGAAGTCCTCGCCGGGGGCGTCGCGGCTGGCGACCAGGGCGTCGGCGATGGCCTGGCGCAGCGCGTCCAGCCCTTCGCCGCCGAGCGCGCTGACGAACACGCGCGGGGTGCGCACGCCGCGCTCGCCCTCGATCTCGTCGACCAGCGACTCCGGGCGTTGCGCGACGTCGAGGCGGTCGAGCTTGTTGTAGACCAGCACCTGCGGCACCTCGTCGGCGCCGATCTCGTGCAGCACGCGCTGCACCTCCTCGAACTGCTCCTGCAGCAGCGGGCTGGCGGCGTCGATCACGTGCAGCAGCAGGTCGGCGTCGGCCGCCTCCTGCAGCGTGGCGCGGAACGCCTCGACCAGCTTGTGCGGCAGGTCGCGGATGAAGCCCACGGTGTCGGACAGCGAGACCGAGGCCTCCACCTGCTGCAGGTACATCGAGCGCGTGGTGGTGTCGAGCGTCGCGAACAGCTGGTTGGCGACGTAGGTGTCGGCCTTGACCAGCGCGTTGAACAGCGTCGACTTGCCCGCGTTGGTGTAGCCCACCAGCGAGACCTTGAAGGTGCCGCTGCGCTCGCGCGACTTGCGCTGGGTGCGGCGCTGCTTCTTGACCTTCTCGAGGCGCTCCTTGGTCGCCTTGATGCGCTCGCCGATCATGCGCTTGTCGAGCTCGATCTGCGTCTCGCCCGGGCCGCCGCGCACGCCCGTGCCGCCCTGCTGGCGTTCCAGGTGGCTCCAGCGCCGCACGAGGCGCGTCGACAGGTACTGCAGGCGCGCGAGCTCCACCTGCAGCTTGCCTTCGTGGCTCTTGGCACGCGCGGCGAAGATCTCGAGGATCAGCGCCGTGCGGTCGGCCACGCCGACGCCCAGGTGGCGTTCGAGGTTGCGCTGCTGCGCGGGCGACAGCGCCTGGTCGAACAGCACGCCCTGCGCGTTGTGCGCCAGCACCAGCTCCTTGATCTCGTCGGCCTTGCCGCTGCCCACGAACAGCGCGGGATCGGGCGCCTTGCGGCGCGCGATCACGCGGGCGACGGGGATGTCGTCGGCCGATTCCGCCAGCAGCGCGAGTTCGTCGAGGCTGGGATCGAACGAGGCGCCGCGGCCGAAATCGACGCCCACGAGGACGACGCGCGGCGGCACGCCGTGCGTGGAGGCACCCTGCTGCGGGCCGCGAGGAGTGTCGTCAGTCATGCAAATCCGAAGCGCGAGCCCCGGAGTCGGACCGCAACATCATTCGGGTGCGTCACCCGCGTGGAAGTTCACCGCGCGGCCGGGCACGACCGTGGAGATGGCGTGCTTGTAGACCATCTGGGTGACGGTGTTGCGCAGCAGGACCACGTACTGGTCGAACGATTCGATGTGGCCCTGGAGCTTGATGCCGTTGACCAGGTAGATCGAAACCGGAACATGCTCCTTGCGCAGCAGGTTCAGGAACGGGTCTTGTAGGAGTTGCCCTTTGTTGCTCACGATATTCTCCGTGTTGAAAGTTCGTGGATCGTGTTGGGGGAAGAGTTCACGTTATCACACGCGACGCCACGCCCGCCCGTCTACAGGTTAACTTTATTCTTCTTTGTCCGTGAACGGGTTGCGGCCGGATCGGAACTCGATCTTGAGCGGCGTGCCCACCAGCTTGAAGTGGTCGCGGAAACGCCCTTCGAGGTAGCGCTTGTAGGCGTCGGTGATGTGATCCAGCGAGGTGCCGTGCACCACGATGATGGGGGGATTCATGCCGCCCTGGTGCGCGTAGCGCATCTTGGGCCGGTACATGCCGTCGCGCCGCGGCTGCTGGTGCTCGACGGCCTCCAGCAGCAGGCGGGTGAGCACCGGCGTGGGCATCTTGCGGTTGGCCGACGCGTGCGCGTCCTGGATGCTCTTCCACAGCGGGCCCAGGCCCTGGCGCTTCAGCGCCGAGATGTTGACCAGGGGCGCGAACTTCAGGAAGGCCAGCCGCGCCTCGATGGAGCGGTCCAGCATCTGGCGCTGGTAGCTGTCGACCGCGTCCCACTTGTTGATCGCGATGACCACGGCGCGGCCGGAATCCAGGATGTAGCCGGCGATGTGGGCGTCCTGGTCGGTCACGCCCTGGGTGGCGTCCAGCAGCAGCACGACGACGTTGGCGTCGGCGATGGCCTGCAGCGTCTTGATGACCGAGAACTTCTCGATCGCCTCGAACACCTGCCCCTTGCGGCGCAGGCCGGCGGTGTCGATCAGCTCGAAGCGCTGGCCGTCGCGCTCGAACGGCACGACGATGGCGTCGCGCGTGGTGCCGGGCAGGTCGAACGCCACCAGGCGCTCCTCGCCCAGCCAGGTGTTGATCAGCGTGGACTTGCCCACGTTCGGGCGCCCGGCGACGGCCAGGCGGATCGGCCGGTCCTCCGCCGCGCCCTCGTCCTCGTCGGCCTCGCGCTCGCAGCCTTCCAGCGCGGTGTCGAGCAGGCTGCGGATGCCCTGCCCGTGCGCCGCCGAGATCGGATGCAGCTCGCCCATGCCGAGCTCGTGGAACTCGTTGAGCAGCGGCGATTCCGACATGCCTTCGGCCTTGTTGACCGCGATCAGCACCTTCTTGTGCGAGGTGCGCAGGTAGCGCGCGATGTCGTGGTCCTGCGCCGACAGGCCGTTGCGCACGTCGACCACGAACACCACGACGTCGGCCTCGGCCACGGCCTGGCGCGTCTGGCGCGCCATCTCCCTGACGATGCCGGTGGTCGAGTCGGGCTCGAAGCCGCCGGTGTCGACGACGATGAACTCGACGCCGTTGTGGCGGCCGTCCCCGTAGTGACGGTCGCGCGTCAGGCCCGCGAAGTCGGCGACGATCGCGTCGCGCGTCTTGGTCATGCGGTTGAACAGCGTCGACTTGCCGACATTGGGCCGGCCGACGAGGGCGATGACGGGTTTCACGCGGGAAAGCTCCTGGTCGCTGGCGCAGCCGCGCTCATTCCGGGCGGAACGCGTGGACGGAGCCGTCCCGCGTCGTCACCGCGATCGTGTTGCCCACGTGCACCGGCGCGCCGACGATGGGCGAGCCGTCGGTGGGCAGGCGCAGCAGCGGCGTGCCGTTGTTGCGGTCGAGGAAGTGGACGTAGCCCTCGAGGTCGCCGAACACCAGCACCTTGCCGACGGCCAGCATGCCGCTGAGCTTGCGGTTCTGGAACTTGTCGCTGAGCCACACCGTCTCGCCGCTGGCGCGGCGGCGCGCGCTCAGGCGGTCGCTGGCGTCGCCGGCGAACACGTAGTCCTGGTCGGCGCCGATCGCCTGGGCGCCGCCCATGTTGATCGACCACAGCGCGGTGACGCGCTCGGCGTCGACGCAGCCGATGCCGTTCTGGAACGCGCGGATGCAGTAGACGCTGCCCACGCGCGAGGCCGGCCCGACCAGGTCGGCCAGGCGCTCCACCTCGTTGGTGCCGCGCGGCGCGGCCACCGGCACTTCCCAGCGAACCGTGCCCTTGAGCGGATCGAGCGCGGTCAGGCGCGCGCCCAGTCCGAACAGCAGCGTGTCCTGGTACGAGGTCAGCACGCCCGCCTGCGACAGCGTCAGCGCGTCGCCGGCCTTGGCGTAGATCCACAGGCGCTTGCCGTCGACGGCGTCGAAGGCCTGCACCGAGCGGTCGACGCCCAGCACGAACACGCGCTCGCCGGCCACGAACGGCGCCGTGTAGACCGCGCTGTCCAGGTGCTGGCGCCAGGCGATCTTGCCGCCGGCCAGCGTGACGAGGTCGCCGTCGCGCGTGACGACCGCGGTGAAGCGCCCGTCGCTGCCGATGCCGGCGGACAGCCGCCCGCCCGCGTCGGCGCGCCAGTTCTCCTTGCCGGTGGCCGCGTCGACCGAGACCAGCGCGCCGTTGCGCGCGCCGATGATGAAGTTGTCGCCGGCGGCGACGACGCCCTGCGCTCCGAAACCGGCGTTGCCGGCCAGCGCGTTGAGCGTGCTGAAGCTGGACAGGCTCAGCTTCCAGACCTCGTGTCCGGCGATCTTGGCCTCCAGCGGCTCCAGCGGCGTCGGCTTGGCGACGTCGTCGGCGCAACCGGCCACCAGCGCCGAGACGGCGACCGCCGCCGCGGCGGCCAGCGTGCGCAGGGTCAGCGCCGCCTTCATTGCGCGGCTCCGGAAGCGGCGCCCGAGGCCGCCGAGGCGGCCGGCGCGGCGCCGAGCCGGGTCAGCTTGGCCTCGACCAGGATGCGGTACTGCGTGGTGTCGGGCAGGCCGTCGTAGGCGACCTTGTAGGCCTTGACGGCGGCGTCCGTCTGGCCCTGGGCCAGCTCGATGTCGCCGCGGCGGTCGGACACCAGCGGCGCGAACGACGCTGGCTTGACCAGCGCGAGCTGCTTGAGCGCGTCGTCGTACTTCTTGGCGTCGGCCAGCAGGCCGGCCAGGCGCAGGTGGGCGACGGCGGCGTTCTCGTCGTTGCCGGCGTCGGCCACCCACTGCAGGCTGGCGATGGCGTTCGCGCTGTCGCCCTTGTCGGCCTGAACCTTGGCGGCCAGCAGCCCGCCCAGCTGGGTGTAGGTGGTCTTGGCGACCTTGGACTTCATGTCGCCGAAGATCTGCGCCGCGCGCTTGTCGTCGCCGGCGGCGGCCGCCGACTGCAGCTCGCCGTACATCGTGCTCGCCTGCAGGGACTTGTCGCGCTCCAGCTTCTGCCACCAGCTCCAGCCCGCGAAGACGGCCAGCACCAGCGTGACCGTCCACATGATCAGGTTGCCGTAGCTGGCCCAGAACGCCTTGAGGGCGTCGACCTGTTCTTGTTCCTGGAGATCGAGTTGTTGTGCCATCGGAAATCGGTCTGTCGTGATTCGTTGGGGCGCCGGGGCGAGGCCTCGGACGCCGGGAGACGCTGCCCGGAAAAATCGGGCGAATCGTCGATTATGCGTTGCGCAGCTCGGCGGCCCAGGACGCCACGTCGGCCAGGGGGCGCTCGACCTGCTGCGATTCGCCCTCGCGCAGCGGCTTGAGACCCACCATGCCGCGCGCAAGTTCCTCGCCGGCGAACACCAGCGCGAAGCGCGCGCCGCTGGCGTTGGCCTTCTTGAACTGCGCCTTGAGGCTGGGCAGGCCGTCGGCGCCCTGCGCGTGCTGCAGCACCGCCACGCCGCGCGCGCGCAGCGCCTCGGCCGCCGCCATCGCCGGCACGCGGGCCGCGTCGCCGCCGACCACCAGGTAGGCGTCGGGCGCCTGGTCCGGCGGCGCGATGCCCACGGCCTCCAGCAGCAGCAGCAGGCGCTCGATGCCCAGGCCCCAGCCGACCGCCGGCGCGGGCTTGCCGCCCAGCTGCTCGATCAGGCCGTCGTAGCGGCCGCCGCCGCCGACGCCGGACTGCGCGCCGAGCGCGTCGCTGGAGAATTCGAACACGGTGCGCGTGTAGTAGTCGAGCCCGCGCACGAGCGTCGGGTCGAGCTCGTACTTGATCCCCGCCTGGTCAAGCAGCGCACGGACCTGCGCGAAGTGTTCGGCGTCCTCGTCACTGAGACGGTCGAGCAGCTTCGGTGCGTTGCGCACCACAGCGCGGGTGCCCCGGTCGGTCGCGTCGAACGCGCGCATCGGATTGAGCTCGATCCGGCCGCGGACGCCGGGGGACAGCTGCTGCTCGTGGGCCCGCAGGTAGGCGGTCAGCTCCTCGCGATACGCCGAGCGCGTCTCCGGTGTGCCGAGGCTCGACAGGTGCAGCCGGGTGCCGCGCACACTAACGTCCTCGAGCAGCTCCGCCAGCAGCACGATCAGCTCCGCATCGGTCTCGGGTACGCC
>DASQCX010000285.1:0-1607 GCA_035634455.1 Burkholderiaceae bacterium | reverse complement strand
TGACGGTGGCGTGGCGCAACGGCGCGGCGGTCAAGCTGTCGGACATCGCCACCGTCAGCGACGGCCCCGAGGACGTGCGCACGCTGGGCCTGTTCAACGGCAGCCCGGCGGTGATCGTGATCGTCACGCGCCAGCCTGGCGCCAACATCATCGACACCGTCGACGGCGTGCGCGCGCTGGTGCCCGAGCTGAAGGCGCAGCTGCCCAGCGACATCGAGCTGCAGGTGGCGTCGGACTCCACCAACTCGATCCGCGAGTCGCTGCACGAGGTCGAGATCACGCTGCTGATCTCGGTGGCGCTGGTGGTGCTGGTGGTGGGCATCTTCCTGCACAGCCTGCGCGCGACGCTGGTGCCGGGCATCGCGACGGTGGTGTCGCTGCTGGGCACCTTCGGCGTGATGTACCTGCTGAACTTCAGCCTCGACAACCTCAGCCTGATGGCGCTGACCGTGGCCACGGGCTTCGTCGTCGACGACGCCATCGTGGTGCTGGAGAACACCAGCCGCCACATCGAGCAGGGCATGGACCGCTTCCAGGCCGCGCTGCTGGGCGCCAAGGAGGTGGGCTTCACGGTGCTGTCGATCAGCCTGTCGCTGATCGCCGTGTTCATCCCGCTGCTGTTCATGGGCGGCCAGGCCGGGCGGCTGTTCCGCGAATTCGCCGTGACGCTGTCGGCCGCGGTGATGATCTCGCTGGTGGTCTCGCTGACGACCACGCCGATGATGTGCGCCTGGCTGCTCGATCGCAACAGGCAGCGCGTCAAGAAGCTGCACCAGCCCAAGGGCCGCTTCACGCGCGTGACCGAGCGCGCCTTCGACGGCCTGCTGCACGTCTACGAGCGCGCGCTCGACTGGGCGCTGGACGCGAAGTGGACGGTGATGGCGGTGCTGTGCGCCGTGGTCGCGCTCAACGTGTGGCTGTTCGTGGCGGTGCCCAAGGGCTTCTTCCCGCAGCAGGACTCCGGCCAGCTCAACGGCGGCATGCGCGCCGACCAGAGCATCTCGTTCGACCAGATGCAGGGCAAGCTGCGCCAGCTGGTGGACATCATCCGCGCCGACCCGGCGGTCGACACCGTGGTGGGCTTCACCGGCGGCTCGCGCGCCGGCGGCGGCTTCATGTTCGTCAACCTCAAGCCAAAAAGCCAGCGCAAGGACGGCGGCCAGGCGGTGATCGCGCGGCTGCGGCCGCAGCTCGCGAAGGTGACGGGCATCAGCCTGTTCCTCAACCCGGTGCAGGACCTGCGCATGGGCGGGCGCCAGAGCAACTCGACCTACCAGTACACGCTCAAGTCCGACAACCAGGCCGACCTCGCGACCTGGGCCACCAAGCTGGCCGAGGCGATGAAGAACGAGGACGCGCTGACCGACATCGACACCGACCAGTCCGAGAACGGCGTCGAGAGCTTCGTCACGATCGACCGCGACGCCGCGTCGCGCCAGGGCATGACCAACAAGGACGTCGACAACGCCCTGTACGACGCCTTCGGCCAGCGCCAGGTCGCCACGATCTACGACGCGCTCAACCAGTACCACGTCGTGATGGAGGCCAGCCCCAAGTTCACGCAGACGCCGCTGTCGCTCAAGGACGTGCAGGTGCCGGGCAACGGC
>DASQCX010000284.1:0-8103 GCA_035634455.1 Burkholderiaceae bacterium | reverse complement strand
CCAGCCCGCTGCGGATGTCTCGCAACGCTTCGCGCAACTGCTCCTCCTTGATCCGCGTCGAGGTGACCTCGTAGAGCGGCAGGCTCACCATCGCGAGCAGCCCCACGAGCGCGAGCGTGATGAGCAGTTCGATGAGCGTGAAGCCACCGATGCGGCGCGAGGTCATTGGCCGGACTCCGTGGCGCCGGATGCCGGCGGCGAAGGCGGCTCCGGAGCGGTCGTGCCCTGGCCTGTCCCAGCGCCGGTCGCTGGATTGCGGTACCCATTCAGCCTGGGCAACAGGCGCCGCATGTAGGACTCCGCACCGGCCGGTGGTGTCGGGCCATCGGCCGGTGCGACTGGTGCGGCCACCGGGGCGGGTGCCGGCTGTGGCGCCGGCGGCGCCGCGGTCGTGGGTGGCACCGGTGGCGCGGCCGGTGTCGGTGCCGGGCGTCCGCTCGCGGGCACCGGGGTCGGACGGTCGGGCGCAGGCATCCGTACCGCACCGACCGGATCGAGCTGCAGCGCGCGCTGCCGGATGCTGCCTTCGGTGCCGGAGAACACCTCGCTGACCGAGGCGTCGAGCACTGCCGGCGGCCGCACGATATGCGGCGTGATCGACAGGACGATCTCCGACTTGGTGCCCGAGCCGCTGTTGTTGCCGAACAGCCGGCCCACGACCGGCAGGTGCCCGAGGCCGGGGATCTTGTCGGCCGTGTTCTGCTCGTTGGCCTGGATGAGGCCGCCGAGGATCTGCGTCTCGCCGTCGCGCAGCCGCAGCGAGGTCTGCGCGTTGCGCGTGCCGATCTGGTACGCGAGCGAGCCGTTGGGGCCGCTGATCTCCTTGGCGATCGTGCTGACCTCGAGGTTGATCTTGATGCCGACCTCGCTCTCGCTGTAGATGTTGGGCTCGAACTCGAGCTTGAGGCCGACGTCCTGGTACGAGACGGAACCCGTGACGACGCTCGAGCCGCTGGCCACCGGCGTGACCGAGTTCGTGATGATGGGCACCCGGTCGCCGATCAGGATCTTGGCCTTCTCCTTGTTGCGCGCCCGGATGCGCGGGCTGGCGAGCAGGTTGGCGTCGGTGTCCTTGAGCTGGAAGTTGAACCCGATCGACAGCGGGTTCGGGCTGGCCAGCAGGCTGCCGGCGCGCAGGTGCTTCAGGTCCGACAGCGTCAGGTTGCCGTTGGCGTCGGCGGGCGTGGCCACGCCGAACGAGGTCGGGAACTGGATGCCGAGATTGGACGTGCGGTCGTGCGAGATCTCCAGCACCTGGATCTCCAGCATGACCTCGGCATCGGGCACGTCGTGCGCCGCGATCACCTTGGCCGCGACGGCGATCGCCTCGGGCGTGTCGCGGATGACGAGCGTGTCGCTGCGTTCGTCCATCGACACCTCCTTGATCTTGAGCACGCCCTTGAGCAGCGTCTGCATGTACTTGACGTCCGCGTTGGCGACGTGGAACGTGCGCACCTGCAGGTCCTGATACTCCTTCTGCTTGGCCGCGGTGGCGGGGTAGACGAACAGCGTGTTGGCGTTGAGCGTGCGCTTCTCCAGCTGGTTCTGCAGCAGGATGAGGTCGACCGTGTCCTCCACGGCGGCGTCCTTCACGAAGATCGTCGTCTTCAGGTCCGAGCGCACGTCGCGGTCCAGGATCACGTTCAGGCCGGTGGTGCGCGAGAGCGCCTCGAAGACCATGCGCAGGTTGGCGTCGCGGAACTGCAGAGTGACCGGCTTGTTCATCACCGAGCGCGCGGCGAGCGCCGTCGCCTTGGCCTCGCGTTCGCGTTCGGCCGCCTCGCTGATCTTGAGCTGCAGGCGGCGCGCGGTCGCGTTGGACGGGTCGCCCGCCAGGACGGCGTCGACCTTGGTGCGCGCGGATTCGACCCGCTCGTCGCGCAGCAGCGTCTCGGCGTCGGCGAGCAGGCGCGTGCTGCGCGCGTCGCGCTCGATGGCGTCCAGGCCGCGCCGGGCGCGGTCGTTGGCGGGCTCGACGCGCAGCACCTTGTTGTAGAGGTCGGCGGCGAGCTCGGGTTGCGCGTTGCGGCGCGCGTCGTCGGCGCGCGCGAGCAGGTCGCTGACGTACTGCGCCGTCTCGCGCAGCAGGTCGATGCGGTATTCGCCGTTGAGCGGGTCCGCCTGCGTCGCCATGCGCAGCAGCGGCAGCGCCGCGTCGCCCTTGCCTTCGGCGGCGAGCTTCATCCCGTCGGTGTGGTACTGGTAGCCGGCGCAGCCGCCGAGGGCCGCCACGGCGCAGAGCAGCGGCAGCCGCTTCGCGATTCGCAATCTCGCTGTTTTCACGAGGCTCCTCCTGACAGACTGATGATCTGCTTCGTGTTGGTCGGAACGTGGATGAAGACGATCTGCGTCGGGCTGACCGCGTCGATGCGGTAGGCGCCGTTGTCCAGCGAGTCGCCCTGCGACACCACCAGCAGCTCGTCGCCGCGCGCGAGGAAGGCCTGCGGCTTGGGCGTGCCCTTCTCGACGAGGCCGACGAACGTGAACGGCAGCGGCGGGGCGACGGGCGCCGCCGGCGGCGCGGCCACGGCGACGACCGGCTTGGGCGGCGGTGGCGGCGGCGGCAGCCAGCTGGTCGACACGAAGGGCTGGCCGGTATCGCCGGGGATGGCGCCGCCCCGGTCCGCGCGCGGCGCCGATGCGGCGGACGCGGCCGACGCGGGCGCGATGTCGCCATGGACGGAGGGTGCGTGGGTGTCCGGCAAGGCGGCCGTCCGTTCCCCGCGCGAGGTGGGGGCGACGGTCTTGCCGTCGTCCTGCGCCCGCCCCGCGAGGTGGGCGGCCGCGATGAACGCGGCCAGGCCCGCGCCGCCGAGCACCAGGAACCGCACGCCTGTGGACGTCCGTGCCATCACAGGCTCCGGTAGTAGAAGGTGAAGCGCACGACGGCGTCGAGCGCGGTGCTGCCGGCGTTGTCGCGCGACAGGTGCAGCTCGTCCATCGCGACATGGGGCAGGGCGTTGAGCACGTCCGCGCTGAAGCCCTTGAGCGCGTCGTACTCGCCGTGAATCGGGAACGTCGCCGTGTAGACGACGAAGGCGGCGCCCGGGTCGGACTTGAGCTGGTACTCGCCCTTGGCCAGCTGCACGTGGTGGTTCCGCGCGACGGCGAACACCTGCACGAGGTCGGCTGCGTTCTGGCTCATGGCCGGGAAGCCATCGACGTAGGCGCGCGCGACCTCGGCCGGCGACAGCGCGACCGGGCGCGCCAGCGAGCGCTGCTGCGCGGCGAGCGCGTGCGCGGCCCGCGCGGCGGCCGCCGCGCGCACGTCGCGCTGCAGCTGCGGCAGCAAGGCGGCCAGCGCGATGCCGGCCAGCAGGGCGACCGCGCCCGCGATGCCCGCGTGGCCGATGCGGCGCACGAGCCGGAACCAGAGCCTCGAGAAGGTCTGCCTCATGGCGTGTCTCCCCATTGCGCCTGCACCTGGAACCGGATCGGGGTGCCGGGCGCCTGTGCCTGCACCTGGTGGGACACGAGGACGACCGACGACAGCCGCGGGTCGTGCTGCAGCGCCGCCAGCCAGGCCAGCATCTCGGCCTCGTCGCGAGCCTCGGCGGTCAGGCGCACGGACCGCTTGGCGACCGAGGGCTCCACGCCGAGCAGCGCGACATCCTTGCGGGCGGTGGAGCCGAGCGAGCCCAGGAGGCCGGCCCAGGGCGTGTTCAGCGTCGAGGCGACCTGGCGCGTCGTGCGCGCCAGCGCGAGCTGCTTCGGGTCGGCCTTCGTCGGCGTGGCGGACGACGCGTGCGTGCGGTCGGGCACCATGTCGCGCAGCGCCGCCTGCGCCGCCCCGCGTTCGGCGACCAGCCGTCCGCCTTGCCACAGGACCAGGCCCAGCAGCGCGACGCCCGCGGCCAGCAGCGCGCCGCCGACGCGGGGGCCCCGGCGCGCGCCCGGGGCGAAGTCAACAAGGATGGCGTGCGCGCTCATGGCCGCAGCTCCCGCGACGCGATCACCGACCAGCGCGTCGACGCCGCGACCTGCATGCTCTCCGGCGCGACGAGGATGAACGCCGATTGCTTCCCGGGATCCTGCCCGCGCGCGCTGAGGAAGCGGTCCACGCGCTCGTCGACGGTCGCCATGCCGCGCGAATCGCTCGAGAAGCCGCTGGCCACGACCGCGCCGGAGCGGTCCTGAACGCGCGGGCCCGGTGGATCGACGCGCAGGTCGACGCCGGCCCCGACGCTGACGGCAGCGATGGCGCCGTCCGAGACGGCCGCGATCGCCAGGTCGCCGGATGCGCAGACCGCGAACACGCCATGGCCCGCCTTCATGGCCTTGCCGGACTCGTTCCAGCGCGCGAGGAAGGTCGGCTCCACGGACGCGAGCCGCAGCCCGGCCGTCGTCGCGGCGGACTGCAGCAGGTCGATCCAGGCCTCGGCGAGGGCCACGATCAGCAGGTGGCGCTCGTCGCGCTGCAGGTGCCAGCGCACGGCGCGGCCCGCGGCCTCGTCGCCGAGCATCTCGGAGACGCAGGCCACGGCGATGCCGTGCAGCTGGCGATCGGCCTGCGCCCCGAAATCGCCTTCGACGACGTCGATGTGGAGCAGCGAACTCGCGATGTCCACCTCGAGGCGGCCGCCCGCGCTGGACGCGCTCGACGCGAGCTCGGCCAGCGCGGCGTCGATCGCCTGCGCGTGGGCCGCGAGTTCCGAGCCGGAAGACGGGTCGGTCGCCACGGCGCGATCGACCTCGGCGATCGCCACGGCGCGCGGCCAACCAACGCGCGCGGTCGCCTTGACGGCATCGGCGCCCACATGCAGGCGCACGGATCTATTCCACCGGGGTGACACGATTGATCTCCTCGAGGGTGGTCTCGCCCTGGCGCGCGAGCGCGACGGCCGCGTCGCGCAGGCTGGTGAATCCGCCCTCGCGGGCGGTCTGGCGGATGTGCGAGAGCGAGGCGCGCTGCACGAGCTGCTCGCGCAGGATGTCGCTCATCGGCAGCGTCTCGGCGATCGCGAGGCGTCCCTTGTAGCCGGTGCCCCGGCAGTGCGCGCAACCCGGCCCGCGCCGGAAGGTCGCGCCATCGAGCGCCGAATCCTGCAGGCCGCTGCGCCGCAGCAGCTCGGGCTCCGGCGTGATGGGCTCGGCGCAGTGCGGACAGGCCATGCGCAGCAGCCGCTGCGCCACGATGCCGTTCAGCGCGGCGACGAGGCTGTAGCTGTCGACGCCCATGTTCGCGAAGCGGCCGATCACGTCGAACACGTTGTTGGCGTGCACCGAGGTGAAGACCTGGTGGCCGGTGAGCGCCGCCTGCACCGCGATCTGCGCCGTCTCGGCGTCGCGGATCTCGCCGACCATGATCTTGTCCGGATCGTGCCGCAGTATCGAGCGCAGGCCGCGCGCGAACGTCAGGCCCTTCTTCTCGTTGACGGGGATCTGCAGCACGCCCGCGAGCTGGTACTCGATCGGGTCCTCGATGGTCACGATCTTGTCGAGCCCCGTGTTGATCTCCGACAGCGCGGCGTACAGCGTGGTCGTCTTGCCGCTGCCGGTCGGTCCCGTCACGAGCAGCAGGCCGTAGGGCATCTGCGCCGCGTCGCGGATGAACGAGCGGATGCGCGGCGCGAAGCCGAGCGTGTCCAGCGTCAGCGCCTTGAACTGGCCCGTCAGGTGCTTGCGGTCGAGCACGCGCAGCACCGCGTCCTCGCCGAACAGGTTGGGCATGATGGACACGCGAAAGTCGATCTCGCGGTCGTCCACGTTCACCTGGAAGCGGCCGTCCTGCGGCACGCGGTGCTCCGCGATGTCCAGCTCGGACATCACCTTGATGCGCGAGATCGTGCGATGCGCGAACTCCAGGCTGTCGACCTGCTTGACGACCTCGAGCACGCCGTCCAGGCGGTACTTGATCGTCATGCCGCCCGGCTGGGTCTCGAGGTGGATGTCGCTCGCGCCGGTGCGCAGCGCGTCGTACAGCGTGGAGTCGACGAGGCGGACCACCGGGCTCTCGGTGGCGTCGATCTGCGCGATCGAGATCGACAGCGCGCTGCCCGGCTCCGCGCCCGCGGACGGCGTGCTTTCCGTGCGCAGGCGCACGCCGTCCATCGCGCGCATCGTCTTCTCGGCCGCGGCCAGGAAGGCGCGCAGGTCGGCCGCGACCGCGATGGCGAGGTGCGCCGCGCGCAGTGCCGTCCGCGCCTCGAACCACTGGTGCAGGCGCGCATCGGTCGGGTCGGCGACGACGACCACGAGGTCGTCGTTCGCGAAGCGCCCGACGACGCAGCCGCGGCGCTGGCAGTCGGCGAAAGCGACGAGATCGAAGTCCGGGCGCAGCTGGCGCAGCGCGGCCATGTCCAGGGCACGCAGCCTGAAGTGGGCGCCGAAGCGCGGCAGCAAGGCCTGCTCGGAGGCGCCGAGCCGCTCGGCGAGCCATTGCGGCCGGCTGCCCGCGGCGCACGCCGCGATGGCCTGCTGCACGAGCTCGGCGTCGAGCCGGTCGGACGTGGTCGTTGCGGTGGTCATGGCCGATGCGTCCTTCGCGTTCTCATTGCAGGCTCGATGCGAGATCGAAGATCGGCAGGTACATCATCACGATGATGGCGCCGACCACCAGGCCGATGCCCACCATCAGGATGGGCTCGAACAGCCGCGTCGTGAGTTCGACCGAGCGCTGCAGGCCCGACTCGTGGAACTGCGCGATGCGCTCCAGGATCTCGGGCAGCGCGCCCGTGCGCTCGGCCACCGTCAGCATGCTGGCGGCCACGGGGTCGGCCAGGCCGGCGTCGTCGAGCGCGCCGCTGACGCTGCGGCCCTCGCGCAGCAGCACGATGGCCTTGCGCAGGCGCTCCTGGTCGGCCTCCCCCAGCAGGCTGGTCGACAGGCCGAACGCGCGCGGCGCCGGGATGCCGCCCTGCACCAGCATGCCGGTCGTCCGATAGAGCTGCGCGTGGCGGAATTGCCGGATGGTCGTGCCGACGAAGGGCATGGACTCGATCCAGCGCCCGCGCGCGCCCGTGCGCATCACGTGGCGCGCGCCCGCGACGACGGCGGCCAGCAGCGCCAGCCCGCACGCGGCCACCACGCCGATGTGCGCGGCCACGAGCCGGCCCCAGGACATCATCAGCTGCGAGGTCCACGGCAGCTGCGCGTGCGAGCTCTCGATCAGCACCGCGAACTTGGGCACGACGACGCCGAGCAGGAACAGCACCACGAGAAAGCCCACCGCGAGCAGCAGCAGCGGATAGATGGCGGCGCCGACGACCTTGTCGCGCAGGGCCTTCACGCTCTGCTGGTGGTCCGCGTAGCGCCGCAGGGCGATGCCCAGGTCGCCCGTCTGCTCGCTCGCGCTGACGGTCGCCACCAGCAGCGGCGGGAACCGCCCCGCGTGGCGCGCGAGCGCCGCGGACAGGGGCAGGCCCTCGTCGATGCCGCCGACGACGTCCAGGAGCACGGCGCGGCGGCCGGCGTTGCGCTCCTTGCGGGCGAGCGTGCGCAGGCTGTCCATGACCGAGAGGCCGGCGCTCATCAGCGACGACAGCTCGTACGACAGGCTCGCGATGTCCATCTGTCGCGCCGACATCGCCGGCGCCGCGCGGCTTCGTCCCGCTGCCGCTGCGCGCGGCAGGCACGAGATGACGTCGAGGCCGCGGCTCGTCGCCTGCAGGCGCGCCGCCGCCGCGTCGACGGCGTCCAGCGTCAGCGAGCTCACGCCCGCCGCGCCGCGCACCACGAGTTCGAAGCTGGAGGCCATGGTCGGTCGCTTCCTCTGCGCATCACCACGAGGTGACGTCGGCGGCCTCGCCCGAACCGCCGGGCTGGCCGTCCTTGCCGTAGGACAGGAGGTCGTACTCGCCGTGCTCGCCCGGCGACTTGTAGATGTAGCTCGCGCCCCAGGGGTCCAGCGGAACGGCCTTCTTCAGGTACGGGCCGGCCCACTTGTCGATGTTCTGCGGACGCGTGTTCAGCGCCTCGAGCCCCTGCTCGGTCGTCGGATAGCTGCCGACGTCCAGCCGATATTCGTCCAGCGCCTTCTCGAGCGAGTCGATCTGCGCCTTCGCGATCTTCGTGTTGGACTTGCTCACCTGATCGAAGTAGCGTGGCGCCACGAGGCCCGCGAGCAAGCCGATGATCACGATCACCACCAGCAGCTCGATGAGC
>DASQCX010000283.1:0-9759 GCA_035634455.1 Burkholderiaceae bacterium | reverse complement strand
GGCCGTCTGACAGCCTCAGGCCGCCGCCCGCAGCGCGACCCGCCGCTCCCCCACCGCCACCACGTCCCCCGCGCGCAGCTTGCGCCCGCGCCGCAGGTCGACCTCGCCGTTGACGAGCACGCCGCCCTGCTGGATCAGCATCTTCGCGTCGCCGCCGCTGCCGGCCAGGCCGGCGGCCTTGAGCAGCGCGTCCAGCGTGATGTGGTCGCCGCGCAGGTCGAAGGCGATGGGGTCCATGGGGCGTCTCTGGTCGGGCTGTGAAAAGGGTCGCCAGCGTAACGCCTTTTCGGTCGCGCCAAGAAAAGAGCCCGGCGCAGGGCCGGGCTGAGACCGGCGACCAAAGAGGAGGGAGGGAGGAGGTGCGCCGCCGGGAGACTTCAGTGTCAGCGATGCGGCGCGGCCTGCGTGTAGGACAACGGCGCGCCTGCGTGCCCGGTACGGGCCCTGGCTGCGCGGGCATCGGGCGCCGCCAACGACCCTGGCGCGCGCGTCGGAGTCGTTCGACAGGGACTCAACCGCCCTGCTTCTTCAGCGCGGCGGCGCGCAGCGCGGTCAGCGTCGTGCGGGACGTACTCACGTCCTCGGGCAGCAGCAGGTGCAGCAGCGTCGGCGCGCCGGCCCGCATCGCGCGGCCGAACGCGGGCTCGAACCCGGCCGTGGTCTCCACGCGCTCGGCCTGCCAGCCGTAGGCGCGCGCGAGCTGCACGAAGTCGGGATTGGTCAGCTCCGTCCCGCTGACGCGCGCGGGGTACTCGCGCTCCTGGTGCATGCGGATCGTGCCGTAGGTGCCGTTGTCGACCACCACGACGACCAGCTTGCCGCCGTGCCGCCCCGCGCCGTGCGCGACGGCGGTGGCGAGCTCCTGGCCGGTCATCAGGAAATCGCCGTCGCCGGCGATCGCGATCGCGGTGCGCCCAGGGAACAGGATGTTCGCCGCGATCGCGGCCGGCACGCCGTAGCCCATCGCGCCGGCCGTGGGGGCGAGCTGGGTGCGGCCCTCGCGCTGCAGGCTGGCGTAGCGGTGGAAGCGGTGCAGCCAGCCGGCGTAGTTGCCGGCGCCGTTGGTGTAGATCGCGCCGGCCGGCGCCATCGCCTCGATGGTCTTGATGACGACGGCCAGATCCATCGGCTCGACCGGCGCCGCCTCGAGGTTGGCCAGGTACTCGGCGTGCGCCTGGGCGCCCTGCACCGGCGAGCGCGGTGTCGGCGGATCGACGTCCTCCAGCGCGTCGCCGATCGCGGCCATCGAGCACTGCAGCGCGATCGTCGGCTGGTAGACGCGTCCGAGTTCCTCCGCGCCGGCATGGAAATGCACCAGCGCCTGGCGCGGCACCGGGGCCTCCGGCAATGTGTAACCGCTCGTGGTCATCTCGCCCATCCGGACCCCGACCGCCAGCAACAGGTCCGACTCCCGGATGCGCTGCGCCAGCGCCGGATTGATGCCGATGCCGACGTCGCCCGCGTACAGGCGATGGCGGTTGTCGAACACGTCCTGATAGCGGAACGCGCAGCCGACCGGGATCTCCCAGTCCTCGACGAAGCGCTCGAAATCCGCGGCCGCGCCGGCCGTCCAGCCGCTGCCGCCGACGATCGCGAACGGCCGCTCCGACTTGATCAGCAACTGGCGGAACTGCGCGACGACATGCGGGTCGGGCCAGGCCCGCGCCGGCTCGACCCGCGCCAGCACCGGCGCGGCGGTCGGCGTGGACAGCATGTCCTCCGGCAGCGCCAGCACGACCGGCCCCGGCCGGCCCTGCATCGCGGTGCGGAAGGCGCGCGCCAGGTATTCTGGCAGGCGGTCGGCCGACTGCACCTCGCCCACCCACTTGGCCAGGCCCAGCGTGCCGGGGCCGAACATCTGGCGGTAGTCGATCTCCTGGAAGGCCTCGCGGTCGCGCTGGTCGGCGGCGACCTGGCCGACCAGCAGCACCATCGGCGTCGAGTCCTGGAAGGCGACGTGCACGCCGATGCTGGCGTTGGTCGCGCCCGGGCCGCGCGTGACGAAGCAGATGCCCGGCCGGCCCGTCAGCTTGCCGTGCGCCTCGGCCATGAACGCGGCGCCGCCTTCGTGGCGGCAGGCCACGAAGCGGATGCGCTCGCGGTGCTGGTGGAAGCCGTCGAGCGCGGCCAGGAAGCTCTCGCCGGGCACGCCGAAGACGGTGTCGACGCCCTGGGCGATCAGGGTCTCGACGAGGGCGTGGCCGGCGAGCCGAGCGGGATGCGGGGAAGCGGCGGAAGACAGGGCACTCACCTGGATGTCCGGGACAAAGTGAAGATGGTAGCCGGGTGCAAGCGCCTGCAACCGTCTTTCCGCGCCAACAGTCGCGGCGCCGTCAGCCGGCGAGGCATGTATGAAGATCCAGTTCGCGATAAGGAAGTCACATCCGTAAACAACTTGAAGCGGGCCGCCTCGACGGCTCCGAGTAAGCTGATTCCATGTCGCGTCCCTCCGTCCTTCCCTTCCCCGCTCCGCTGCGCAGGCTGCGGGCGCAGCTCGCGCCGCTGGTGCCGGGCAAGGAGCGATCGGGGCCGGCGTCGATGTTCGATTCCGCGGGCGCGCTGGGCGTCACCGTCGAGGTGCCCGAGAGCGAGCAAGGCGCGCTGGCGCTGCATGCCCACCTGGCGTCGTCGCCCGAGGTCAGCGCCATGCTGGTGATCGACCCGGCCGGCGTCTGGGCGCACGGCATGATGCAGACGCTGTCCGACGCCACCGGCTCGCCGGTCGACCGCCTGCGCGTGCATTCGCGCGGCGGCCTGCAGATCCGCGCCGTCGTCGACGAAACCCTGTTGCCCGCCGGCAACGGCCCGCACCGCCTGGTGCGCTGCCTGCACGGCGACGCCAAGCCGGCCGACCGCCGCGCCATCTTCGGCGCGCTGCTGTCGCACTCCCAGGTCTGCGCCGTGCTGGTCGGCCCCATGCCCAGCCACATGGCGGTCTCGCTGGTCGAGGAGATGCACCGTCTCGCGCTGCAGCCGTTCGCGGCGAAGACGCGCTGGCTGTTCTACCTCGCCGCCGAGCACCGCAGCCTGGAAGACCTGATCGAGGCGCGCGAGTGGCCGGGCGCGCCGACGCTGCTGCACGCGCGTCCGCTCACGCGCTCGGTGACCAACGTCTGGAACCAGCTCTACGAGGCCTGGGTCGGCTCCTGACCCTCCTGACCGGCGTCCCGCGGCCCATGGGCTACGATGGCGGACCGCCCCATCGGCGGATGCAGCCATGACACAAGCCACGTACGAATACGACCGCCAGGACGCCACCGGCGCCACCTGCACCGCCAACGCCTGGGCCAAGGTGATGCCCACCCCCAGCGCCGACGAGCGCAGCCGCCTCAAGGCGCGCGCCAAGGAACTGCTCAAGCAGCACGACGCCGTCCTCGTCGCCCACTACTACGTCGACGGCGACCTGCAGGATCTCGCGCTCGAGACCGGCGGCTGCGTCGCCGACTCCCTCGAGATGGCCCGCTTCGGCCGCGACGCGCCGCAGACCACGCTGGTGGTCGCCGGCGTGCGCTTCATGGGCGAGAGTTCCAAGATCCTGTCGCCGGGCAAGCGCGTGCTGATGCCCGACCTCGACGCCACCTGCTCGCTCGACCTCGGCTGCCCGGCGGACGACTTCGCCGCCTTCTGCGACGCCCATCCCGACCGCACCGTCGTCGTCTACGCCAACACCAGCGCCGCCGTGAAGGCGCGCGCCGACTGGATGGTGACGAGCTCGTGCGCGCTGGCCGTCGTCAACCACCTCAAGGCGCAGGGCAAGAAGATCCTGTGGGCACCCGACCGCCACCTCGGCCGCTACATCCAGGAGCAGACCGGCGCCGACATGCTGCTGTGGAACGGCGCCTGCATCGTCCACGACGAGTTCAAGGGCCTGGAGCTGGAGCTGCTCAAGAAGGAGCACCCCGGCGCGATGATCCTGGTGCACCCCGAGTCGCCGCGCAGCGTCGTGCAGATGGCCGACGTCGTCGGCTCCACCTCGCAGATGCTGGACGCGGTCGTCAAGGGCTCGGCGAAGGAATACATCGTCGCCACCGACAACGGCATCCTGCACCGCATGCGCCAGCTGGCGCCGGGCAAGACGCTGATCGAGGCGCCGACGGCCGGCAACTCGGCCACCTGCAAGAGCTGCGCGCACTGCCCGTGGATGGCGATGAACAGCCTCCAGGGCCTGGTCGACTGCCTCGAGCAGGGCAGCGGCGCCATCGAGGTGGCCGAGCCGGTGCGCAGCGAGGCGCTGGGCTGCATCCAGCGCATGCTGGACTTCGTCGCCGCCAACCCGGCCGCGATCGCCCGCCCCGCCCAGGACAGGACGACAGATCCCGCCGCCGGCCTCGTGCCGGGCATCGGCGCCGCATGACAACGACCGGCCCGCGCGGATCCTCCGTTCGGCGCCAGGCCAACGGAGACAGACGATGTTCGACCACGACGAGACCCTCGCGGAGGCGCGCGCGCGCAACGTGCGCGACGCCCTGTACGAGGACATGGGCCGCCAGGACTGGACCGGCCTGCTGATCCCGGCCGACAAGCGCGTCCGCGCCGTCGTGCGCGTGCGCGAGAGCGCCGTCCTGTGCGGCCGCGACTGGTTCTGCTCCTGCGTCTCGACGCTCGACCCGACGGCCCGCATCGACTGGCAGTACGGCGAAGGCGCGACGATGAGCGCCGACACCGACGTCTGCCACATCGAGGCCAACGCGCGCGCCCTGCTCTCCGCCGAGCGCCCGGCGCTGAACTTCCTGCAGCTGCTGTCGGGCACCGCCACGCTCACGCGGCGCCACGTCGAGGCGATCGAAGGCGCCGCCACCAGCCCGCGCGGCTGCGCGGTGCTCGACACCCGCAAGACCCTGCCCGGCCTGCGCCAGGCGCAGAAGTACGCGGTGCGCGTGGGCGGCGGCCGCAACCAGCGGCTGGCGCTGTGGCACGGCATCCTGATCAAGGAAAACCACATCGCCGCGGCCGGCGGCATCGCGCAGGTGATGGCGCGGGCGCTGGCGCTCAACGCGGGCGTCGACATCCAGATCGAGGTAGAGTCCGTCGCCCAGCTGCGCGAGGCCCTGGCGGCCGGCGCCACCAGCGTGCTGCTGGACAACTTCACGCTGGACGACATGCGCGAGGCCGTCAAGGTCAACGCCGGGCGCGCCATGCTCGAGGTGTCGGGCGGCGTCGCGCTGTCCGCGCTGCGCGACATCGCCGCCACCGGCGTCGACCGCGTCTCCATCGGCAGGCTGACCAAGGACGTCGCGGCGACCGACTTCTCGCTGCGCGTCCTCGACTGATCGCGCCGCGCCGGCGGCACTTTGTCGCACTCTTGGCGCCCGCGCCGGCCCGGCGCGCGGCACACTGCGGCGATGGACATCGCATCGATCCACAACAACCACGAGAAGGCGGTCTTCGCCTGCGTGCACGAGATGGCCGAGCACTTCCCGCACGTGCGCGACAACCCGGACATGCTGGCCGACATCGCCTGCGTCGCCCTGAACCGCCTGCCGCCGCGCTACATCCGGCACGACGTCGATTTCGCGTTCTTCCAGACCGACCGCGAGCGCACCGAGTCCGAGCGCGCCATCGCCGAGGCCGTGGAGTTCGCGTTCGGCTTCGTGCAGGCGCGCAACGCGATGCGGGCGCGCGCCTGAGGCCGCGCGTCAGCCCGGCGCCCGGCTCGTCGCGGGCCGCGTCAGCACCGTCGGGAAGCTGACCGGCAGCGTGCGCGGGAAGTCGCGGCTGAAGTGCAGGCCGCGGCTCTCGTGGCGGTTGAGCGCGGAGCGCACGATGAGCTCGGCGCAGACGACGAGGTTGCGCAGTTCCAGCAGGTCGCGCGTGACGCGGAAGTGCGCGTAGTACTCGTCGATCTCCTTCTTCAGGAGCTTGATCCGGTGCAGCGCGCGCTCCAGGCGCTTGGTGGTGCGCACGATGCCGACGTAGTTCCACATCAGGAGGCGCAGCTCGTCCCAGTTGTGGGCGATGACGACCTGCTCGTCGGCGTCGTCGACCTGGCTCTCGTCCCACTCGGGCAGCGGCTGCTGCGGCTGCGGGCCGTCGGCCAGGATCGCGTCGGCGCAGGTGTGGCCGATGACCACGCACTCCAGCAGCGAGTTGCTGGCCAGGCGGTTGGCGCCGTGCAGGCCGGTGTAGGTGGTCTCGCCCACGCCGAACAGTCCCGGCAGGTCGGAGCGGCCGCTCAGGTCGGTCACCATGCCGCCGCAGGTGTAGTGCGCGGCGGGCACGACGGGGATGGCCTCCTTGGCGATGTCGATGCCCAGCGACAGGCAGCGCGCGTGGATCGTCGGGAAGTGCTCCTTGAGGAAGTCTTCGCCCAGGTGCGTCGCGTCCAGCCACACGTGGTCGATGCCGTGCTTCTTCATCTCGAAGTCGATGGCGCGGGCGACGATGTCGCGCGGGGCGAGCTCGCCGCGCTCGTCGTGCGCGAACATGAAGCGCGTGCCGTCCGGCAGCTTCAACTGGGCGCCCTCGCCGCGCATGGCCTCGGTGATCAGGAAGCTGCGCTCCTGCGGGTGGTACAGGCAGGTCGGGTGAAACTGGATGAACTCCATGTTGGCCGCGCGGCAACCCGCACGCCAGGCCATCGCGATGCCGTCGCCGGTGGAGGTGTCGGGGTTGCTGGTGTAGCGGTAGACCTTGCCGACACCGCCGGTGGCGAGCACGACCGCCGAGGCCGCGATCGTCTCGACCTTGCGCGAGTCGATGTCGAGCGCGTAGACGCCGTAGACGCGCGGCACCTCGTCGCGCTTGAGGTGGCGCGAGGTGATGAGGTCGACCGCGATCCAGCGCTCGCGCAGCGTGATCAGCTCGTTGGCTTTGGCCTGCGCCAGCAGCGATTCGTGGATCGCGCGGCCCGTCGCGTCGGCCGCGTGCGCGATGCGGCGCACCGCGTGGCCGCCCTCGCGCGTCAGGTGCAGGCCCAGCGGGCCGTCGGCGTCGGCGGTGAACGGCACGCCGTTGTCGACCAGCCATTCGACCGCCTTGGCGCTGTTCTCGGCGATGAAGCGCGCGGTGTTCTCGTCGACGATGCCGGCGCCGGCGTCCTGCGTGTCGCGCACGTGCGATTCGATCGAGTCGTCCGAGCCCAGCACGCCGACGATGCCGCCCTGCGCCCATGACGTGGCGCCCTCGCTCAGGCCCCGCTTGGCCAGCACGATCACGCGCCGCCCGTGGCGCGCGAGGTGCAAGGCCACGGTCAGGCCGGCAAGGCCGGCGCCGACGATGACGACCGGGCTGGAGTCGGAAGGAGCGGAGGTGGGCATGGACAAGGATCTCGGCGGACGGCTGCGGGGCGGAAGCCGAGCGCGTCTTCGCGCGGCGTTCGACAACTGGGGGCTGGGCGAGATTCTACGAACTGCCGCAAATCCCCGCGCCCGGCCCGCCGAGGCAGCGCCTTCTCGAAACGGAAACGGCCCCCTGCCGCGAAGCAGGAGGCCGTTCGAGGCCGTGGCGCGGACGGCGCCGGTCAGGGATTGTTCGACAGCGTGTAGGCCGCCAGCGTGCTGCCCGCGGGCACGAGCAGCAGGCCGTCGCCGGCGCTCATGCCGCCCTGGTTCAGCTGCATCCACGGCGACGCGTTCAGCGCGCCGCCCGGCGTGGCCTGCCACAGCACCGCGCCGCTGGCGGCGTCGAGCCCGTACAGCTTGCCCGAGCTGCTGCCGACGAACACGTAGCCGTTGACCAGGATCGGCGAGGTCGCGAGACCGGCGTCGCCCGCGAACGTCCACTTGATGGTGCTGGACGACAGATCGATCGCGTCGAGCGTCCCGGACTGGAGGAAGTAGCCCATCGTCGTGCCCAGCGCCGGCGCCGGGCCGCTCGCCGCATAGGCGGACAGCATGCTGCCCGTCTCGGCGTCGAAGACCTCGCCGGCGCCGTTGCCCACGCCGTTGGGCGAGTAGTACAGGCCGTTGGCGTAGGTGCCGGTCTGGCCGCCGCCGCCTTCGCAGGGGCCCGAATCGTGCCACACCGAGGCGCCGGTCAGCGGCTGGAAGTCGTAGGTCTGGCAGGGGTAGGTGACGTAGACGCCGTCGGACGTGACGGTCGGCGAGCTGGCGTCGCCGTTCATGACGCCGGCGGTCCAGACCAGCGCGCCGGTGGCGTCGTTGACGGCGTAGAGCGTGCCGCCCGAACCGGCGCCGCCGGTGTAGGCCATGCCGTTGGCGGCGGTCGGGGGGGCCGAGAACGACCACTGGCCCGGCATCAGGGTGCTCCACAGCTGCGTGCCGGTCGCGGCATCGAAGCCCGTCATGACGCCGCTGCTGCTCATCACGATCACGCGACCGTTGTCGTACGTCGCGTTCGCGGCGCCGGAAAGCGCGATCGGGCCCCAGGCGACGTCGCCGCTGGCCGCGCTGAGCGCGACGAGCTCGGTGCCGCCGTTGGTCCGGCTGACCGTCAGGAACACGCGCCCGCCGGCGATCAGCGGGTAGCCGGCCGTGCCGTCGAGCTGCGCCGTCCACGCCGGCGACAGCGGGAAGGCCGTCGTCGGCACGACGGTGGCGAAGCGGATCGCGCCGTTGTGCTGCGGGTTGATCTGGAAGGCCGTCGCGTCGGTCGATGGCTTGCCGATCGTCAGGGTCTGCGCGCCGCTGGTGCCCGGGTTGGCGCCGCCGTTGACGACGGTGATGCTCGCCGTGCCGAGGCTGGCGATGTCGGCCGCGCCGACCTGCGCCTTCAGCTGCGTCGTCGAGACGAAGGTCGTCGTGCGCGGGCTGCCGTTCCACTGCACCGTGGACGACGCGTTGAAGCCGGTGCCGATGACCGTCTCGAAGTAGGCCGGGCCGCCCGCAGCCACGAACGCCGGCGCCAGCGAATTCAGCGCGAGCGGCGCGTCGGCCACGGTGACCGTCTTCGTGTTGGACGCCACCGAGCCGCCGTCCATGTTGTAGACGCCCACCGGGAACGCGCCGGCCGCGGCGATGTCCGCGGCGGTGATCTGCGCGGTGACTTGCGTCGGCGAGAGGTAGGCGGTCTGGCGCGCGCTGCCGTTCCACGTCACCTGCGCCGAGCTGTCGAAGCCGGTGCCGGTGACCGTCAGCGTGAACGGCGACCCGCCGGTGGCGGCCGTCGCCGGCGCCACCGATGCCACGGTCGGCACCGGGGCCGTGATCTGGAAGCTCTGCGCCAGGGACGTGCCGCCGCCGGTCTGCGCGTTCGTCACCGACACCATGGCCGTGGTGATGGCGGCGATGTCCGAGGCGTTGATCAGCGCGGTCAGCGAGGTCGCGGAGACGTAGGTCGTCGCGCGCGCCTGGCCGTTCCACAGCAGCGTCGAGCTCGGGGCGAAGTTGGTGCCGGACACGGCCAGCGTGAAGCCGGGGCCGCCCACCACCGCGGTCGACGGCGACAGCGCGCTCACGGCGGGCGTCGCGGTGGCCGGGTCGCCCTGGGTCACGGTATAGGCGACCGAGATGACGACCGGGCTGTTGCCGACCTGGCGGTCGCAGTGGTTGTCGTAGCAGACCTTGACGGTCACCGTGTCGCTGTAGGTGCCCACGGCCAGCGTGGCCGGAGAGACGCCGTTGATGTTGACGCTGCGGGAGCCGTCGAAACTGGCGCTGACGTAGCCCCTGGAACTACCCTCGACCAGGACGTACAGGCCGGCGCTCGGCACGCTGGTGGCGGTCAGTTCCACCGTGGCGGTCGGCGCGCTGCCGGTAGTCGTTCCCGCCAGCGTCACGCTGGACGGACTGGCGCTGACCGACACGCCCGGATCCGACTTGCCTCCTCCGCCGCCGCAGGCGGCCAGAAACACGACGACGA
>DASQCX010000282.1:0-1818 GCA_035634455.1 Burkholderiaceae bacterium | reverse complement strand
CACTCGTGCTGAACGACGACGGCCGCTCGGCGGAAGGGCCGCTGCTCGACGCGACGGCGATGGCGGCGGGTCGCTACCGGCTCGTCTTCGCCGTCGCCGCGTACTTCCGTCGCCGCGGCGTGCAGCTTCCCGAGCCGCCGTTCATCGACGTCGTCCAGCTCGACTTCGGCATCGCCGACGCCGCCGGTCACTACCACGTGCCGCTGCTCGTCAGCCCGTGGGCCTACTCGACCTACCGCGGCTCATGAGCTTCGCTCCCTACCTGCTCGACTGGGCGAACCTGCTGCTGCGCTGGGCGCACGTCGTCACCGCGATCGCCTGGATCGGCTCGTCGTTCTACTTCGTCTTCCTCGACAGCAGCCTCGAAAAGCCGACCGCACCCGACCTCGTCGCCAAGGGCGTCGACGGCGAGCTCTGGGCGGTGCACGGCGGCGGCTTCTACCACCCGCAGAAGTACGTCGTCGCGCCGCCGACTCTGCCCGAGCGGCTGCACTGGTTCTTCTGGGAGAGCTATGCGACGTGGGGGACGGGGTTCGCGCTGTTCACCGTGCTGTATTTGTTCAACGCCGGCACGTTCCTGATCGATCGCAATGTCCACGACTGGTCGACGACGGCGGCGATCGTGACCGCGCTCGCGTTCCTCGTCGTCTTCTGGATCGTCTACGACGTGATCTGCCGCGTCTTCGGGCGGCGCGAGCGCGGCGATCTGATCGTCGGCGTCGGCGTCTTCATCGCGGTCGTGATCGCGTCGTGGCTCGCGTGCCATCTGTTCTCGGGCCGTGCCGCGTTCCTCATCGTCGGCGCGATGCTGGCGACGTCGATGACCGCCAACGTCGCGCACTGGATCATCCCCGGCCAGCGCAAGGTGATCGCGCAGATGCGCGCCGGCGAGCCGGTCGACCCGATCCACGGCTGGCGCGGCAAGCAGCGCAGCGTCCACAACACGTACTTCACGCTGCCGGTGATCGTCGCGATGCTGTCGAACCATTACGGCTGGCTCGTCGATGGCAAGAACAACTGGATCGTCCTCGTGCTCCTGATGCTGGCGGCGGCGCTGATCCGCTACAGCTTCGTCGCCCGCCATCGCGCCGCAGTGGAAGGGCGGCGCACGCCGTGGGAGCACGCGATCGTCGGCACGATCGCGATCGTCGGCCTCGTCGCCTGGCTCGCTCCCGAGAAGCCGGCCGGCGGCGCGCAGGCCGCCGCGACGCCGGTCGCGTACGCGCAGGTGCGCGCCGTGATCGACCAGCGCTGCGCCATGTGCCACGGCGATGCGGTCCAGCAGAAGGGCGTGTCGCTGCAGACCGCCGAGCTGCTCGGCCAGCACGCCCAGCAGGTCTACCAGCAGGCGGTCGTGCTGCGCCAGATGCCGTTCAACAACGCGACCCAGATGACCGACGACGAGCGTGCGCTCGTCAAGCGCTGGTACGAGGGAGGAGCGCCGATCAAGTGAGCGCGGTCGGGGATCCGCGCGCGTTGCTCAGGCGGATGTTCGACGCTGCGGTCGCGAGCGCGCAGCCGGCGCTCTGCATCGCGCCGCACCTGCCGTCGCCGGAGTCGCTCGGCCGCGGCAGGCTGGTCGTCGTCGGCGCCGGCAAGGCGTCGGCGGCGATGGCGCGTGCGGTCGAGGACGCGTGGCGCGGCCCGCTCGGCGGCCTCGTCGTCACCCGCTACGGCTACTCGGTGCCGTGCCGGCGGATCGAGATCGTCGAGGCGGCGCATCCGGTGCCCGATGCCGCCGGCGTCGCGGCCGCCGAGCGCATCCTCGAGGCCGTCCGCGGGCTCGGCGCCGACGACGTCGTGCTGTGCCTGATCTCG
>DASQCX010000281.1:0-3886 GCA_035634455.1 Burkholderiaceae bacterium | reverse complement strand
CCGCTGTTCTACCGCGTCGCAGGCGTGTGGGGCGGCCACGAGGGCTCGCTGCTGCTGTGGGTGACGATGCTGAGCGTGTGGATGCTGGCGGTGGCGCAGTGGAGCGGCAAGCTGCCGCCGCCGTTCGTCGCGCGCGTGCTGGGCATCATGGGCCTGATCTCGATCGGCTTCATCCTGTTCATGCTGACCACGTCGAACCCGTTCGACCGCCTCGTGCCGGTGCCGCTGGACGGCAACGACCTGAACCCGCTGCTGCAGGATCCGGGCATGGTCAGCCACCCGCCGATGCTCTACATGGGCTACGTCGGCTTCTCGGTGGCCTTCGCGTTCGCGGTCGCCGCGCTGATCGAGGGCAAGCTCGACGCCACCTGGGCGCGCTGGACGCGGCCGTGGACGACGGCCGCCTGGTCCTGCCTGACCATCGGCATCATGCTGGGCAGCGCCTGGGCCTACTACGAGCTGGGCTGGGGCGGCTGGTGGTTCTGGGATCCGGTGGAGAACGCGTCGTTCATGCCCTGGCTGGCCGGCACGGCGCTGATCCACTCGCTGGCCGTCACCGAGAAGCGCGGCGCGTTCAAGTCGTGGACGGTGCTGCTGGCGCTGCTGGCGTTCACGCTGTCGCTGCTGGGCACCTTCATCGTGCGCTCGGGCGTGCTGTCGTCGGTGCACGCGTTCGCCACCGACCCGCGGCGCGGGCTGTTCATCCTCGTGTTCCTGGGCATCGTCGTCGGCGGCGCGCTGGCGCTGTACGCCTGGCGCGCGCCGAAGGTGGGGCTGGGCGCGCGCTTCGCGCTGGTGTCGCGCGAGTCCATGCTGCTGGGCAACAACATGCTGTTCGTCGTGGTGTGCGCCTCGGTGCTGCTGGGCACGATGTACCCGTTGCTGCTCGACGCGATGGGCATGGGCAAGATCTCGGTGGGCCCGCCCTACTTCGAGACGGTCTTCCTGCCGCTGATGGTGGCCGTGGTCGCGCTGCTGGGCGTCGGCCCGCTGGCGCGCTGGAAGGAGGCCTCGCTGCCGTCGCTGCTGCACCGGCTGCGCTGGGCCGCGCTGGCCACCGTGCTGGGCGCGCTGGCCACGGCCTGGGTGGCCGGCAAGCTGTCGCTGGTGGCGATGCTGGGGATCGCGATGGCGTACTGGATCACGGCGTCCATCGTGGTCGACGTCGTCGAGCGGCTGCGCTCGGCGGGCGGCGCGCAGCTGTCCGTGTTCGAGCGGGTGCGCCAGTGGCCGCGTTCGCTGACGGGCATGTGGCTCGCGCACCTGGGCGTGGCCGTGTTCGCGTTCGGCGTGAGCATGGTGCGCACCTACGAGGTCGAGGAAGACCTCACGATGACCATCGGCTCGAGCGCCACCGTCGGCGGCTACGAGTTCCGCTTCGCCGACCTGCACGAGGTGCACGGCCCCAACTACGAGGCCGTCGAGGCCGACATGCCCGTCACGCGCGGCGGCAGCGACGTGACCGTGCTGCATCCGCAGAAGCGCGTCTACCGCGTGCAGCGCACGCCCACCACCGAGGCCGCGATCCAGCCGGGCCTCACGCGCGACCTGTACGTCTCGCTCGGCGAGGCCGTGCAGGGCAACAACACGTGGACGCTGCGCGTGCACGTCAAGCCCTTCGTCGACTGGATCTGGGGCGGCTGCCTGCTGATGGCGCTGGGCGGCCTCGTGGCCGTCAGCGACCGCCGCTACCGCGTGCGCCAGCGCCAGGCCGTCGCGGAGGACGCCGCCATCGCGCCGCCGCCCACCGCGTTCGCGCCGCCGCCGCTGCCGCAGGCGATGGCCGCGCCCAACCTGGGGCGCTCCGAATGAAGGCGCTGAAGTTCCTGATCCCGCTGGCGGTCTTCGGCGTGCTGGTGGCGTTCTGCGCGGTCGGCCTGCGCCTGGACCCGCGCGAAGTGCCGTCGCCGTTGATCAACAAGCCCGCGCCCGAGTTCGCGCTGACGCAGCTCGACAAGCCCGAGCAGACCATCCGCCGCGCCGACATGCTGGGCAAGGTGTGGATGCTCAACGTCTGGGCGTCCTGGTGCGAAGCCTGCCGCGACGAGCACCCGTATCTCGTCGAGTTCGCCAAGCTCAAGGCGCTGCCGATCTACGGCCTCGACTACAAGGACCAGCGCGAGCCCGCGCAGCAATGGCTGGCCGAGCGCGGCAACCCGTACGACGCCTCGCTGTTCGACGCCAACGGCCGCGTGGGCATCGACTTCGGCGTCTACGGCGTGCCCGAGACCTTCATCATCGACAAGCAGGGCGTGATCCGCTACAAGAAGATCGGCGCGCTGACGCCCGAGGTGCTGCGCGACGATGTGCTGCCGCTGCTGAGGAAGCTCAATGGCTGACGCCCGCCGCCTGATCGCCGCGCTGCTGGCGCTCGCCATCGGCCTGCCCGCCATCGCCGCCGATGCGCCGGCCGCATCCGCCGCGTCGGCGCCCGCGACGGTGAAGTTCGAGGCACCCGCTGCCCACCTCACCGCGGCCGACCCGGCGCTCGAGGCCCGCATGCTGGCCATCACCGGCGAGCTGCGCTGCCTCGTCTGCCAGAACCAGACGATAGCCGACTCGCACGCCGACCTCGCCGTCGACCTGCGCCAGGAAGTGCGCGAGCTGCTGCAGAAGGGCCGGACGCCCGACCAGATCCGCCAGTACATGACCGCGCGCTACGGCGACTTCGTGCTGTACCGCCCGCCGCTCAAGGCCAGCACCGCGGCGCTGTGGCTGGGCCCGGCGGTGCTGCTGACGGTCGCGCTGGCGGCGCTGGTCGCCGTGATCCGCCGCCGCGCGCGCCTGGCCGACGACGCCTTCGAACCCGAACCGATGCTGCCCGACGCCGACGAGGCCGTCGACGCGCCCGTCCGCCCTGGAAACCCCGCATGACGCTGTTCGTGATCCTGTCCCTGCTGCTGGCCGCGGCCACGCTGGCGATCCTGGCCTGGCGCGGCCCGGCCGTCGCCCACGTCACCGACCCGGCCACCGCGGCCGCCGCCGTCATGCGGCCCACGCGCGGGCTGGTGCTCGCGCTGGCGGGGCTGATCGCGGTCGTGGCCGTCGGCGGCTACGCCTGGGTCGGCTCGCCGCGGCTGCTGCCGGTGACGCCCGACGCCGGGCCCGGCCCGGGCCCGGCGGCCGACGCGCAGGCCGAGGCGCTGCAGGCGCGTGCCGAGGCGCATCCGGACGACGCCGCCGCCTGGCTGCAGGCCGCGCGCATGCAGGCGATGCTCAACCATGGCACGGTCGCCGTCGCCGACTACCGCAAGGTCGCCGCGCTGCGCCCCAGTGACGCCAACGTGCTCGCCGACCTGGCGGACATGCTGGCCGCCACCGGCAACGGCAGCCTCGAAGGCGAGCCGATCGCGCTGGTCGAGCGCGCCCTGTCCATCGATCCGAACCACGTGAAGGCGCTGGCGCTCAAGGGCAGCTATGCGATGACGCAGCGCGATTTCCGCACGGCGCTGGGCGCGTGGAACCAGGCGCTGAAGGTGGCGCAGCCGGACGACCCGATCGCGCAGTTCATGCGCCAGCAGATGGACGCCATGCGCGAGATGGCGCAACGCGCCGCCGCGGCGGCGGCAGCGGCGTCGTCCGCCGGGCGCTAGCGCGGGTCGACGCGGGCGGTGCCCGCGCACGGTCCCGGCATGTCGTTCCGGCGTGCCCGCGTTCGACATCGACTCGAAATGGGATTTGTGCACAAATGCACGAAGTAGTCGGCTGGACGTTGCTTTTGCACACAACTGACGCCGGGACCCTCGCAACACAACAATCGGTTACCCAATAGCCGCTGCGCGATACAGCGCGGCGGCGAATCCGGAAGTTTTTCACGCTTGATCGCCGGTCTTCGCTGCGAAGATGCGACCAAAGCGTGAATTCGTGCAAACGACATGCCCGCTTG
>DASQCX010000280.1:0-1811 GCA_035634455.1 Burkholderiaceae bacterium | reverse complement strand
TGCGAGAAGCCGGCCAGGTGCAGGTTCAGCACCTCGGCCAGCACGGCGGGGACGACCGCGGCGACCTCGCGGCCGGCGTCGGTCAGTTCGAGGTTCACCACGCGCCGGTCCTCGCTCGAGCGCACGCGGGCCACCAGGCCCTTGGCCTCGAGGCGGTCCAGCGCGCGCGTCATCGCGCCCGGGTCGCTCTGCAGCGTGCGCGCGAGCTCGGCCACGGTGCCGCATTCGCCATGCGCCAGCTTGAACAGCGGCACCCATTGGGCGTGCGTCAGGTCATGGTCGACCAGGCGGCGGTCGACCTGGTTCGTGATCGACGCAATGACGCCCTTGAGCACGGCACCGACGCTCTCCTCCTGCCTGTAGCTCTCAGGAGTGTAGAAATCGGCCCGCGGAACGGGATCGTTGGTGGATGACATGGAACCGAAATATACTTGCTTAGGCAGTCAATGCATCGACAATCATTGAATAGGCTTTAATTGTGTGGGGGTATACCCTTTGTCACGCACCGGGAAGCCGCCTGTAATTCGCAGCTCGTAGACTGGACCGCCATGACCTCTGCTTCCGACCGCGCCAAGGCGGCCACGCCGCGCTCGCTCTCCGGCCTGCTGCCGTTCCTGCGCCCGTACCGCGGCCGCATCGTCGTCGCCCTGCTGTTCCTGGTGGCGGCGGCCGTCACCACGCTGGCGTTCCCGGTCGCGCTGCGCAAGCTGATCGACGGCGGGCTGGGCCTGACCGGCTCGGCCGCCATGAGCAGCGGCGCCAGCTCGGCCGCCGCCAACGGCGAGCGCCTGATGGCGCTGCGCGACCACTTCCTGGCGCTGTTCGGCGTCGGCGTCGCGCTGGGCGTGTTCTCGGCGCTGCGCTTCTACTCGGTGACCTGGCTGGGCGAGCGCGTGACGGCCGACCTGCGCAACGCGGTCTACCGCCATGTCGTCAGGCAGAGCCCGGCGTTCTTCGAGACCACCGCCACCGGCGAGGTGCTGTCACGCCTGACCACCGACACCACGCTGGTGCAGCAGGTGGTCGGCTCCAGCCTGTCGATGGGCCTGCGCAACGGCGTGATGGGCGTGGGCGCGATGGTGATGCTGATCGTCACCAACCCGTACGTGATGACGCAGGTGCTGGGCATCCTGCTGCTGGTGGTCGCGCCGTCGATGGCCTTCGGCCGGCGGGTGCGCAAGCTCAGCCGCGCGAGCCAGGACCGCGTGGCCGACTCCAGCGCCATCGCGGCCGAGGTGCTCAACGCGATCCCCGTCGTGCAGAGCTACGTGCAGGAGAACCGCGAGGCCGCGCGCTTCGAGGTCTCCACCGAGCACGCGTTCGACACCGCCAGGAAGCGCACCAAGGTGCGTTCAATGCTGGTGGCCTTCATCATCAGCGCCACCTTCGGTGCGCTGCTGTGGGGCCTGTACCAGGGCACGCAGGCCGTGCTCGCGGGCCGCATCACGGCCGGCCACCTCGGCGAGACGGTGGTCTACGTGATGCTGCTGGTCAGCAGCGTGGCGGTGCTGTCCGAGGTCTACGGCGACCTGCTGCGCGCCGCGGGCGCCACCGAGCGGCTGATGGAACTGCTGGCGGCGGTGTCGCCAGTCACCGATCCGGCGTCGCCGCACACGCTCCCGCCCACGCGCGCGGGCTCGGCCGTCGAACTCAGGCACGTGCAGTTCCACTATCCGTCGCGGCCCAAGCACGCGGCGCTGGCCGACTATTCGCTGAAGGTGCGGCCCGGCGAGACCGTCGCGCTGGTCGGCCCCAGCGGCGCCGGCAAGAGCACGGTGTTCCAGCTGCTGCTGCGCTTCTACGACGTCGGC
>DASQCX010000279.1:0-2375 GCA_035634455.1 Burkholderiaceae bacterium | reverse complement strand
GCCTGGTGGGCGCTGATCCATTTCGTGCCGGCGGTCGGCTCGATCGTGCTGCTGCTGGTGGACGGCCTCGTGCCCGGCACGCACGGCGCCAACCGCTTCGGGCCCGATCCGCGCGCGGCGCGGCCGCCCGGAACCTCGGAATGACTCCGGCCCGCTCCAGCAGGCCCGAATCGCTCGCAGGCTCTCAGTAGCGACCGTTGATGCCGGCCATGCGCAGGAACCAGTGCGCCACCATCGCGACGAAAGTGCGGCGCAGCACGGCCAGCCAGCCCTTCGCGTAGGGCGGCGCCATCACCGGCCGCGAGGCCGAGATCGCGATCTCCAGTTCCTCGGCCACGCGCTCGGCGAACGGCGCGTCGTGCGCGACGACGTTGGCCTCGAGGTTGAGCAGCAGCGACAGCGGGTCGATGTTGGAGCTGCCCAGCGTGGACCAGTCCGCGTCGATGACGGCCATCTTGGCGTGCAGGTAGGCCGGCGTGTATTCGAAGATCTGCACCCCCTTGGCGAGCAGTTCGTCGTAGAGCACGCGCGCCGCGAGGCCGGCGATGCGGTAGTCGACCTTGCCCTGCAGCAGCAGCCGCACCCTGACGCCGCGCTCGGCGGCCTTCGTGAGCGCGGTGCGGAAATGGCGGTCGGGATAGAAGTACGGCGTCACCAGGTCGATGCGATGGCGGGCCTGGCGGATGGCCTCCATGTAGACGCGTTCGATCGAGCGGCGCTGGCGCAGGTTGTCGCGCACGACGAACGCGAGGATGACCGGCGGCTGCGCGACGTCCGGCGCGACGCGGTGCGGTCGCACGATGCGCAGCCGCGTGGCCAGGCGCCGCGCGCGCGCGACCGGCGCGGCGCTGCGCGCCAGGCTCGCGAGCTCGTCGCGCCAGACGCGCCCCAGCATCGCGCGAGTCCAGATCGCCTGCACCGTCTGCTCGACCTCCGCCACCGCGCGGCCCTGCAGGCGGCAGGCGAAGTCCAGGCGCGGGGCGTCGCTCCAGCCGTGGTGCAGGTCGTCGCGGTCGGCGATCAGGTTGATGCCGCCGACGAAGGCCGTCGCGCCGTCGACCACGCACAGCTTCTGGTGCAGCCGGCGCGCCTGGCCGGGCTGGAAGTAGCTCCACCAGCGGTCGATCGGCCGGAACACGGCCAGCTCCACGCGCGCGGGAACCAGCCAGTCGCGCAGCTTGGGCAACGTCGCCTTCGAGCCGAAGCCGTCGACGACCACGCGCACCTGCACGCCGCGGCGCGCGGCCTCGGCCAGCAGCAGCGCCAGCTCCTGCGCCGCGCCGTCGTCGTGGAAGATGTAGGTGGCCAGCCAGATCGTGTGGCGCGCCTGTGCGATCGCCGCGGCCATCGCGGGGAACAGCGCGTCGCCGCCGCGCAGCAGCTCGATCGAATGGCCGCCCTCGAACTTCGGCTTGACGCCGAGTGTCCAGGGGGCGCGCGTGTTGACGCGCTCACGACGCTTGGCGCTGATCGCGGGACTCCCACAGTTGATCGGATCGGCCGGACGCCCCGGCCACGACGGGCACCAGGCACCCGGCCGTCAATTTAGCTCAAGCTCGGCGACATAGGGCAGGTGGTCGGACATGCGCGCCCAGCCGCCGCCGCGCGGCACCATCGTGCCCTCGCAGCGGAAGCCGCGCATGTAGATGCGGTCGAGCGAGAACACCGGCAGCCGCGACGGGAACGTGGGGCGCTTGGGCAGGCGCGTGTCCAGCGACAGCGCGCGCGTCAGGCCGGCGGCGGCCATGGGGGCGTCCAGGCGCTCGCCCCAGTCGTTGAAGTCGCCCGCCACCAGCACGGGCTCGTCGCGCGGCAGCTCGTGCGCGATGTACTGCGCGAGGCGCTGCGCCTGCCGCATGCGGCTGGCGTGCACGAGGCCGAAGTGGGCGACGATCGCGTGCACGGTGGTGCCGTTCCAGTCGACCGGCACGTAGAGCAGGCCGCGCTGCTCGAAGCGGTGGTCGGAGACGTCGTGGTGGCCGACGTCGCCCAGCGGCCAGCGCGAGAGCAGCGCGTTGCCGTGCTCGCCGTGCTTGGTGAACGCGTTGGAGCGGTAGGCCGAGTTGTAGCCCTCGGGCGCGAGGAACTCGGCCTGGCCCTGCTCGGGCCAGCCGAGGATGGTCTGGTCGAAGCGGCGCGCGTCCTTCGTGTGGTGCAGGCGCACCTCCTGGAGGAAGACGAGGTCGGCATCAAGCGCCTCGACGCCCAGCACCAGGTTGTGGATCTCCAGCCGCTTGGCCGCGCCCATGCCCCGCACGCCCTTGTGGATGTTGTAGGTGGCCACGCGCAGCCGCGTCGCGGCGGTGATCGTCTGCGGCGGCAGAACGGTGAAGGCGTCCGAGGTCATGTTCGTCACGGCTGGGGTGTCGCGCGGC
>DASQCX010000278.1:0-8695 GCA_035634455.1 Burkholderiaceae bacterium | reverse complement strand
CGCAAGATCATCGTCGACACCTACGGCGGCGCCTGCCCGCACGGCGGCGGCGCGTTCTCCGGCAAGGATCCGACCAAGGTCGACCGCTCGGCCGCCTACGCCGCGCGCTACGTGGCCAAGAACGTCGTCAAGGCCGGCCTGGCGCGCCAGTGCCAGATCCAGGTGGCGTACGCGATCGGCGTGGCGCGCCCGATGAACGTGACGGTCTACACCGAGGGCACGGGCGTCATCCCCGACGAGAAGATCGCCGAGCTGGTCAACGAGCTGTTCGATCTGCGTCCGAAGGGCATCATCCAGATGCTGGATCTGCTGCGCCCGATCTACGGCAAGACCGCCGCCTACGGCCATTTCGGCCGCGAGGAGCCCGAGTTCTCGTGGGAGCGCACCGACAAGGCGCAGGCGCTGCGCGAGGCCGCCGGCCTCAAGTAAGCACCGACTGACCGATAGCCGGCCCTCGCGCGCCCGTCCGGGCGGGCGAGGGCCGTTTCACTTGCGACGACGGGCACATTCCGCGTGCCTGCCGGGCGACTTGGCGACCAGCTCCAAAGTCGCTATAATCGTTGGCTTTCCCCAATCTTTGCCCGGCTGCTGCAGTGGTTTGCAGCGTACGGATCCGCAGCAAGGGCATGGGTTCACAGAACGGTCGCCGGCTTCGGCGGCGTTCCCAGGAGTTTCAAAATGGCTGTTCAGCAAAACAAGAAGTCGCCCTCCAAGCGCGGCATGCACCGTTCGCACAACGCGCTGACGACCCCGGGCACGGCGATCGAGTCCACCACGGGCGAAGTGCACCTGCGCCACCACATCAGCCCGACCGGCTTCTATCGTGGCCGCAAGGTCCTGAAGACCAAGGCCGACGCCTGATCCTTCCAGGCGGCAGCGCTCGCCGCCGTCCGCCCGGCGATGCCCCGATGCGGCATCGCTGCCGGCTGCGCCGCCCGTTCGCGGGCCCGGCGCGCCCAGGGCGGCGGGACACGGCGGGCATTCCGGCCCGGGTCGCGGGCTTTCCCCGCGCCCAACCCCCAGCTTTCGATCCGCCTCGCGGCGTCTCGCGCTCCGGCGCGCAGGCGCGGCTCGGCTGTTTCCGATGCGGCGCGGGGGCATTCGGGTTGTCATGTGGCCGGCTGACATGCACGTCTGCTATGGTCCCGGATTGCTGGAATTAGATCGCCCCGATCGATCCCGACTGTGATTCATCCCGTACCCCTGACTCCCCGCACGCGCGTTCGCCTGTCGGTGGACTGCATGGGCGGCGACCACGGCCCGTCCGTGACGCTGCCGGCCTGCAAGGCCTTCCTGGACAGCCACCCCGACGCCGAACTGCTGCTGGTCGGCAGCCCCGGCGCCCTCGCGCCGGCCACCGACTGGCCGCGCTGCACGCTGATCACGGCAAGTCAGGTCGTCACGATGGACGACACGGTGGAGACGGCGCTGCGCCGCAAGCGCGATTCGTCGATGCGGGTGGCCATCGAGCAGCTCCAGGCCAGCGAGTCCGGCGCCATCGCCGCCGACGTCTGCGTCTCGGCCGGCAACACCGGCGCGCTGATGGCGGTCTCGCGCTACCTGCTCAAGACGATGGACGGCATCGACCGCCCGGCGATCGCCACCTTCATGCCCACCATCCAGGACCGCTTCACCTGCGTGCTGGACCTGGGCGCCAACGTCGACTGCAGCGCCGAGCACCTGATGCAGTTCGCCGTGATGGGCAGCGCGCTGGTCAGCGCCACCGAAGGCCGGCCCGAGCCGGTCGTGGGCCTGCTCAACATCGGCGAGGAGATGATCAAGGGCAGCGAGGTCATCAAGCGCGCGGGCGAGCTGCTGCGCGCGGTGGCGTCGCACGGCCACCTGAACTACCTCGGCAACGTCGAGGGCGACGACATCTTCAAGGGCACGGTCGACGTCGTGGTCTGCGACGGCTTCGTCGGCAACGTCGCGCTCAAGAGCAACGAGGGCGTGGCCAAGATGATGAAGGCCATGATCCGCCAGGAGTTCGAGCGCAGCCTGTTCACCAAGCTCGCCGCGCTGGTGGCGATGCCGGTGCTGCGCCGCTTCCAGGCGCGCGTCGACCCGCGCCGCTACAACGGCGCCGCGCTGCTGGGCCTCAAGGGCCTGGTGTTCAAGAGCCATGGCGGCGCCGACGCCTTCTCGTTCGGCCAGGCGCTGATCCGCGCCCACGACGCCGCCCGCAACCGCCTCCTCGACGGCGTCCACGACGCCATCGTCGATACCATGCAAGCCCTGCCGCCGACCGGCGGCGAATCGGTTCCGCAAGCCGCATGAGCGCGCCCGGCCGCTCCGAAGCGCTCATCCCGCAGTGCGAAGCACGTAGGGTAGTCTAATGAGCGCCGCGTCCGTCGCTCGCAGCGGCTCGCGTTGAGCCAGGAATTGGGGAGTACTCTCAAATTACCGCCGTCCGCCATTCCCGTATCGCCGGCACCGGCAGCGACCTGCCGCCGCTGCGCCTGACCAACGACGACCTCGTCCAGATGCTGGCCCGCCGCGGCGTCGAGACGTCCGACGAGTGGATCGTCGAACGCACCGGCATCCGCGCGCGCCACTTCGTGGCCGACGACGTCAACGCCAGCGACCTGGCCGTCGCCGCCGCGAACCGCGCGCTCGAGGCCGCCGGCTGCACGGCCGCCGACGTCGACCTGATCATCGTCGCCACGTCCACGCCCGACATGGTGTTCCCGTCGACGGCCAGCATCGTGCAGCGCAAGCTGGGCGTGCACGGCTGCGCGGCGTTCGACGTCCAGGCCGTCTGCTCCGGATTCATCTACGCGCTGAGCGTGGCCGACGCGATGATCAAGGCCGGCAGCGCCAGCCGCGCGCTGGTCATCGGCGCCGAAGTGTTCTCGCGCCTGCTCGATTTCGACGACCGCACCACCTGCGTGCTGTTCGGCGACGGCGCCGGCGCCATCGTGCTGGAAGCCAGCGACAAGCCGGGCGTCGTGGCCACCAAGCTGCACGCCGACGGCCGCCACCTCGAGATCCTGTGCACCCCGGGCACGGTCAACGGCGGCAAGGTCTTCGGCGACCCGCTGCTGAAGATGGACGGCCCCGCCGTCTTCAAGCTGGCCGTGGGCGTGCTGGGCGACGTCGCGCACGAGGTGCTCGAGCTGGCCGGACGCGCCACTTCCGACGTCGATTGGCTCGTGCCGCACCAGGCGAACATCCGTATCATGCAGG
The DNA here is from genome assembly GCA_035634455.1 of Burkholderiaceae bacterium. Taxonomy (GTDB): domain Bacteria; phylum Pseudomonadota; class Gammaproteobacteria; order Burkholderiales; family Burkholderiaceae_C; genus Scleromatobacter. Next base: position 5,509 of record DASQCX010000278.1, on the reverse strand, counting down.
GCACGGCCCGCAAGCTGAAGCTGCCCGCCGACCGCGTGGTGGTGACGGTGGACGAACACGGCAACACGTCGGCGGCGTCCATCCCGCTGGCGCTCGACGTCGCGATCCGCTCGGGCCAGATCCGGCGCGGCCAGCGCCTGCTGCTCGAGGGCGTGGGCGGCGGCTTCACCTGGGGCGCCGCCCTCGCCGACTACTGACGCTTCCGCCTTCTCCCGGACAGGCGGCCCGATTGCCGGGTTCGCCGCCGCGAGAACAACAAGACCATCCTCCTCCCATGACCGCTTTCGCATTCGTATTCCCCGGCCAGGGCTCGCAGAGCGTCGGCATGCTCGACGCCTGGGGCGACCATCCGGCCGTTGCCGCCACGCTCGAGGAAGCCTCCGCGGCGCTCGGCGAGGACATCGGCCGCCTGATCCACGACGGCCCCAAGGAACAACTCGACCTCACCACCAACACCCAGCCCGTGATGCTGACCGCCGGCATCGCCGCCTGGCGCGCGTGGCAGGCCGAGGGCGGCGCCGCGCCGGTGGCCGTCGCCGGCCACTCGCTGGGCGAGTACGCCGCGCTCGTGGCCGCCGGCGTGCTGTCGCTGGCCGACGCGCTGCCGCTGGTGCGCCTGCGCGCCACCGCGATGCAGGAAGCCGTGCCGGTGGGCGTGGGCGCGATGGCCGCGATCCTGGGGCTCGACGCGCAGGCCGTGCGCGACGGCTGCAGGGCCGCCGCCGAGGCCAGCGGCGAGGTCGTCGAGGCGGTCAACTTCAACGACCCCAAACAGACCGTGATCGCGGGCTCCAAGGCCGGCGTCGACAAGGCCTGCGAGCTGCTCAAGGCCGCCGGCGCCAAGCGCGCGCTGCTGCTGCCGGTGTCCGCGCCGTTCCACTCCAGCCTGATGAAGCCGGCGGCGCTGCGCCTGCAGGCGGCGCTGGAGAAGGTGACGCTGAACGTGCCGGGCATCCCGGTCGTCAACAACATCGACGTCGCCACGCCCACCGACGCCGCCGCGATCCGCGACGCGCTGGTGCGCCAGGCCGCTGGCCCGGTGCGTTGGGTCGAGGTCGTGCAGGCGCTGCGCGCGCGCGGCGTCACGCACGTGATCGAGTGCGGCCCGGGCAAGGTGCTGGCCGGCATGGCCAAGCGCATAGCCGGCGAGCTGGTCACGGGCTCGATCTACGATCCGGCCACGCTGGCCGAAGTGAAGGGAATCCTGGCATGAGCGACCTCAACGACGGCAACGTCCAGACGGCGCTGGTCACCGGCGCCTCGCGCGGCATCGGCCGCGCCATCGCCAAGACGCTGGCCGAACGCGGCTACCGCGTCATCGGCACCGCCACCAGCGACGCCGGCGCGCAGGCCATCACCGAGGCGCTGGCCGGCCACTCCGGCTGCAAGGGCGTCAAGCTCGACGTCAACGACGCCGCGGGCGTCACGGCGCTGGTCGACGGCATCGTCAAGGAATTCGGCGGCGTGCACGTGCTGGTCAACAACGCCGGCATCACGCGCGACGGCCTGGCCATGCGCATGAAGGACGAGGACTGGGACGCGGTGCACGACACCAACCTGAAGTCGGTCTTCCGCATGTCGCGCGAGGTCATGCGCCCGATGATGAAGCAGCGCTTCGGCCGCATCGTCAACATCACGTCGGTCGTCGGCGCCAGCGGCAACGCCGGCCAGGCCAACTACGCCGCCGCCAAGGCCGGCGTCGCGGGCATGACGCGCGCGCTCGCCCGCGAGCTCGGCAGCCGCAACATCACGGTCAACTGCGTCGCCCCCGGCTTCATCGAGACCGACATGACGGATGTCCTGCCGGAGGCCCAGAAGGCCGCGCTGCTGCAGTCGATCCCGCTGAATCGTCTCGGCAAGCCCGAGGAGATCGCACAGGCGGTGGCGTTCCTGGCCTCGCGCGAGGCCGGCTACATCACCGGTACGGAGCTGCACGTCAACGGCGGCATGTACATGAGTTGAGCGGATTGCCGTATCGGCCGCAAGGCCGGTCCGGCCGTCTGGTTATCTGGGCAAGTAGAATCCGCCCGTTTTTACGCAAACCCTCCCGGAGGAGTGTCATGAGCGATATCGAAGCACGAGTCAAGAAAATCATTGCCGAACAACTCGGCGTTCCCGAAGCCGACGTGGCCAACGACAAGGCCTTCGTGGCCGACCTGGGCGCGGACTCGCTCGACACCGTCGAACTGGTGATGGCGCTGGAAGACGAGTTCAGCATCGAGATCCCCGACGAGGAAGCCGAGAAGATCACGACCGTCCAACTCGCGATCGACTACGCCAAGGCCCACGCGAAGGCTTGAGCAGCATGAGTCGTCGTCGCGTCGTCGTCACCGGACTGGGTCTGGTCTGCCCCGTGGGCAACACGGTGGCTGAAGGCTGGGCCAACATCGTGGCCGGAAAATCCGGCATTGCCACGATCACCAAGTTCGATGCCACCCCGTTCGCCTGCCATTTCGCGGGCGAGGTGAAGGGCTTCAATGTCGAGGACTACATCCCCGGCAAGGACGCCCGCCACATGGATACCTTCATCCACTACGGCGTGGCGGCGGCGATGCAGGCGATCAAGGACGCCGGGCTCAAGACCGGCGACCAGCTCTCCGAGGAAGAAGGCGACCGCATCGGCGTCCTGATGGGTGCCGGCATCGGCGGCCTGCCGGAGATCGAGCACACGCACGCCGAATACGCGAACCGCGGCCCGCGCCGCATCTCGCCGTTCTTCGTGCCGGCCTCGATCATCAACATGATCTCGGGCCACGTGTCGATCTACTGCGGCTACCGCGGCCCCAACCTCGGCCTGGTGACGGCCTGCACGACGGGCCTGCACTCGATCGGCATGGCCGGCCGCCTGATCGAATCGGGCGACGCGGACGTGATGATCGCCGGCGGCGCGGAGTCCACCGTGTCGCCGCTGGGCATCGGCGGCTTCGCCTCGGCCCGTGCGCTGTCCACGCGCAACGACGATCCCGCCTCGGCCTCGCGCCCGTGGGACAAGGATCGCGACGGCTTCGTCCTGGGCGAGGGCGCCGGCGCGCTCGTGCTCGAGGAATACGAGCACGCCAAGGCGCGCGGCGCCACCATCTACGCCGAGCTCGCGGGCTTCGGCATGAGCGGCGACGCGTACCACATGACCGCCCCCAACGTCGACGGCCCGCGCCGCTCGATGCAGGCGGCGCTGCGCAACGCCGGCGTCAACGCCGACCAGGTGCAGTACCTGAACGCCCACGGCACCTCCACCCCGCTGGGCGACCTGAACGAGACCAACGCCGTCAAGAAGGCGTTCGGCGACGCGGCCAGGAAGCTCGTCGTCAGCTCGACCAAGTCGATGACCGGCCACCTGCTGGGCGGCGCCGGCGGCATCGAATCGGTGTTCACCGTCCTGGCGCTGCGCGACCAGGTCGCGCCGCCGACCATCAACCTGGTCAACCAGGATCCCGAGTGCGATCTCGACTACTGCGCCAACACGGCGCGGACCATGAAGATCGACGTCGCGGTGAAGAACAACTTCGGCTTCGGCGGCACCAACGGAACCCTGGTGTTCCGCAAGGTCTGAGTTCCGACCTGATCCGGCGAGCCATGCGCGCGCCGCCCCCTGTCGAGTACACGAGCGCGCTGGACGGTGCCTGGCACGCGGCGTCGTCGCTGCTCGTCGGCGCCGCGGTGGCCGCGCCGCTGGGCTGGGGGCTGCCGTATTTCGCCGCTCGCCGGGACGATCTCCAACCTTCGGCCTTGCTGGAGGCGTTGGGGCGGCCGTTCGTCCAGGCCGCGCTCGCGCTGTGGGTCGCGGCCCTGGCGGTCGCCGCGTTCCGGCTGTGGCAGCGGGCGTCCGGCACCGGCGGGCGGCTGCTGCGCTGGGACGGCCAGGACTGGGTGCTGCCCGTCGATGCCCGCGGCCGCCCCGAGCAGCGCGGCGACGCCCACCTGATGCTCGACCTGGGCCCGTGGATGCTGGTGCGCTTCCTGCCGCGCGCCGGCACGGGATCCGCCACCTGGCTGCCCCTGACCGCGGGCGCCGACCGCGCCCGCTGGGCCGCGCTGCGCGGCGCGCTGTGGAACTGGCGCTCCGGCGCGGGGAGCGCGCGTCCATGACGATGCTCAATCCCGATCCGGACGCCGCGCTGGTCGAGCGTGTCAAGCAGGGCGACGTCCGCGCCTTCGAGATGCTGGTGGTCAAGTACCAGCGCCGCATCGAGCGCCTGATCGGCCGCATGGTGCGCGACGTCGACCTGGTGGCCGACATCGCCCAGGAAACCTTCATCCGCGCCTACCGGGCGCTGCCGCAGTTCCGCGCCGAAAGCGCGTTCTACACCTGGCTCTACCGCATCGCCGTCAACACCGCCAAGAAGGCGCTGGTCGACCTGAAGCGCGATCCCGTGACAACGCTCACGGCGCTGCAGGGTGCGGACGACGAGGATGAAACTTACCGCGGCGGAATGGAACCAACCGACGGCGAGACGCCCGAGGCGCTGCTCGCCAGCAAGGAGATCGCCGCCACCGTCAACGCGGCCATTGCCGCGCTGTCGGAGGATCTGCGCCAGGCCATCACGCTGCGCGAGATCGAAGGCCTCAGCTACGAAGAGATTTCGGACGTCATGAACTGCCCCATCGGTACCGTGCGCTCGCGCATCTTCCGCGCCCGCGAGGCGATCGCGGAACGCCTGCGTCCGCTGCTCGATACCCGCGAGGGCAATCGCTGGTGAGCACACACTCAACAGCAAAGAACGACGCCATGAAGCATTTCCCTGCATCCCGGACGACAGCCACTCCCGGCGAACCGATGACCCGTTGCGAGGTTTGAATGTCACAGCCCGATAGCGACCATCCTTCTTCCGACTCCAGCCGCCGCATCCTCTCGGCGCTGGCCGACGGCGACGCCACCGACGGCGAAGCCGTGCGCGCCTTCCAGGCCTGGCGCGACGACGCCGACGCGCGCGCCACCTGGCACGCGTACCAGCTGATCGGCGACGTGCTGCGCAGCGACGACCTGGCCTGCGACGCCCAGGGCAACGAGGCGTTCCTGGTGGCGCTGCGGGCGCGCCTGGCCGGCGAGCCGGTGGTGCTGGCGCCGCAGCCGCGCGTCCCGGAAGAGGATTTGGCGGCGTTGGCCGCCGCCAACGCCGGGCCGCGCGTGGCGGTCCGCGCGCGCAGTCGCTGGCAGGGCCCGATGGCGATGGCCGCCGGCTTCCTGGTGGTGATCGGCGGGCTCAACGTCGTGCGGCCGTTCGGCCACGGCGCCGACGCCACGCTGGCGTCGAGCACCGGCGCCTCGTCGCCGCTGATGGCCTCGGCCACCGCGGTGAACAACGGCGCCGTCGTCGCGGTCGGCCAGCAGACGCCGGCGCAGACCAAGGCCGCGGCCGACCAGCTGGCGCCGTACCTGGCGGCGCACCGCCAGTCGGCGATGAACGCGCCGTTCCAGATGCCGGGCAACGACCTGCGCAACGTCTCCCTGGTGCAGCCCGCGCAGTGATGGCGCAGGTGCTGTCCCTGGGGCTTGTCTCGTCCGCGCCCG
>DASQCX010000277.1:0-2783 GCA_035634455.1 Burkholderiaceae bacterium | reverse complement strand
GACGTCCTGCGAGGCCGCGCGCGACGGCGCGGCGGGCGCGGGCAGCGCCAGGGCGGCCAGGCCGCCGAGCGCGATGCGGCGGCTGATGCGAGGCGCCGTCATTTCACGAGGGCGACGCCGACCGCCTTGGACGGATCGCCGATGTAGCCGACGGCCCCGGGCGTGCGGCGGACGAAGTCGACGACCTCGCCGTCGGTCGCCTTGAGCACCGGCGGGTTCACGCCCTCGCGGAAGCTCTTCTTGGCCCAGATCGAGTAGTACTTGCCGTTGTCGACCTTGAGGAAGTTGGTCAGGAACCGGTCCTGGATGCCGTTGTTGTCCACCGGCACGAGGCGTACCGCGCCCGCGAACTGCTTCTCGCCGATGTAGATCATGCGCACGTCGGCCGGCACGATCGCCACGCCCGTGTTCGTGATCACGGTCTGGGCGTGCAGCGCGCAGGGCGCCGCGGCCGCCAGGAATGCCGCGGCGCCGAGTGCGAGGAGACGTGCGATGCCCGCCATCGCCGCCTCAGAACCGGATCGCGTACTCGATACGCGATTCCCGATAGCTGTCCCTGATCCGGTCGGTCAGGCGCGTGTGGTTGAACTCGAGCTTCAAGGTCGACCGCGGGTCGATGTCGTAGCGCAGGCCCGCCATCTCGCGCCGGTACGACCGGCCGCCGACCATCGACGCGAAGTAGTCGTCCGCCTGGTCGAGCGACGCGAGCTCGTAGCGAACGTAGGGCGACCAGGCGCCGAAGCCGCGTCCCACCTGCGCGTAGGCCGCGTGGCTCACGTGCAGCCCGCCGCCGACGACGTTGCGATCCGCGAAGCCGAAGTACTCGGTCATGGCCTCCCAGTTGTCCTCGTCGTAGACGGCGTAGCCGCCGAGGATGCGCAGGGCCGTGATCGACTGGCCGTCCACCGGGCCGCCGATGCGCCCCGTCAGCGCGTGGACGCCGACCGTGGCGCCGCCGATCGGCACGCCCAGGTTCATCCCGACCAGCGCGTGGCCGTTCGTGGCGCCCGCCACGTTCTGGTTCAGGTATCCGTCAGCTCCGACCCGCGGGGCGTTGGCCACCCAGGCGTCGTAATGCAGCAGGCCGTTGGCGACGGGCAGCCGGCCGGTCGCCCACAGTCCGACGTCGTGGGCGGGCAGGATGCCGCCCTTGTCCTCGAACTCGAGGAAGCGCGGGCGCAGGATCGTCGGCTGGATCTGGGCGCCGTGGTGGTAGGCGGTGTTCCAGTAGCCGTACGGCGAGTGGAAGCGGCCAGCCCACGCCGTCAGCGCGTCGCTGAAGGCGTAGCCGATCTGGATGCGCTCCAGGTCGGTGTTGATGTCGCCCTGGGAATCGACCTCGAAATTCAGTTCCGTCAGGGAGCGTACGCGGCCGTTCTCGGTCGTCAGGTACAGGTCGAGGCCGTCGACCGTCGCGCCCTTGCGCTGCACGCCGTGCTCCGTGGTCGACAGGCCGCCCACCGTCAGGAACCCGTGCAGCGGGATGCCTTCCTGCGGATTGCCGCGCTTGCCGAGCGCGCTGACCTCCTGTTCGAGATCGCTGACCCGCTGCGCCACGGGCGTTCCCCACTCGCCGGCCGCCGGCGCGGATGCCGCCGCGGCCTTCTCGAGCGCCTGCACCCGCTGGTTCAACTGGTCGATCAGGTGCAGGCTCTGATCGAGCTTGGCCTTGAGCGCATCGACCTCCGCCTCCGTGGGCGGCGCCGCCTGCGCGACGACGGACGCGAGCGCCAGAGCGCCGCCGAACACCGCCGCGCCGATCACGCGCCACCGGGACGGCGGCGAACTGGGAGCTCGAATGGACATCTTGTCGGATACCCTTGCATGGATTCCGCTGGCGGCGCCCCTCGCACGGCGCATGCCGGTCGAAGGTACTGTCGTCGGCCGCGCGCACCGCGTCAAGCGGCGGATTCCACGGAGCTTGTCCATGCCACGCGGCGCGCGCACGTGCGCGCCGCCCCGGCACTCGCCGCGTGACGGTGCGACGGCTGCACGGTTCACGCGGCCCCCGAACGCGATCCGCCGCGATCGTCGTCTTCGACTCGCGGCCCCAGCAGCGCACCGGCCTGCGTCGCCGGCACCGGCGTGTCGAAGAAGAAGCCCTGGAACTCGTCGCACGCGTTCCGGCGCAGGAAATCGGCCTGCTCGCGCGTCTCGACGCCTTGCGCGACGACCGTCATGCTCAGGTTGCGTCCCAGCGTGATGATCGCCTCCGTCAGCGCCTGGCCCTCGGCGGCGCCGACCGCCCCGCGGATGAACGATCGGTCGATCTTGATCGAGTCGAGCGGCAGCTGCCGGAGCGCGGCCAGCGACAGGACCCCGATGCCGAAGTCGTCGATGGCGATGCGCACACCGACTTCCTTCAGGCGGTTCAGGATCGCCAGGCTGCCCGGGACGTCGCGCATCAGCAGGCTCTCGGCGATCTCCATCTCCAGTCGATCCGCGGGCATGTCCGCGGCCGACAGCGCCTCGACCAGGTCCGGCACGAGGCGGGCGTCCGCGAACTGGCGCGCCGTCAGGTTGATGGAGATGGTCACCGGCTGCAGGCCGCTCGCCCGCCAGGCCGCGTACTGCCGGCACGCCGTGTCGAACACCCACTTGCCGATGGCCACGATCAGGCCCGTCTCCTCCGCGATCGGGATGAACCGCATCGGCGCGATCGTGCCCAGATCCGGGTGCCGCCAGCGGAGCAGGGCTTCCATGCCGGTGACGTCGCCGCTGCGGCTGTCCCGCTTGGCCTGGTATTCGAGCTCGAACTCGCCGTGTTCCAGCGCGCGCCGCAT
>DASQCX010000276.1:0-11432 GCA_035634455.1 Burkholderiaceae bacterium | reverse complement strand
CGACGACCTGGCGACGAAGCCCTGGGCGCCGAGCACCGCAGCGCAGTCGCGCGAAGGCCGCAGGCCGCAGCCGACCGCGGACGCATGAGCGCAACAGGAACCCCCACCCGCCCCGCGACGCGAGGTCTCCGAGCGCCAGCCGCTCGCCACGCGCTTCGCCGCCAACGGCGAAGCGCTCAGCGCCGCAGGCATGCGAGGCCGGCGCCGCGCTTGAGAGCATCAACCCGACGTCCCCGGAGATCGGCGATGAACCCAAAAAAAGAGGCGGCTCAGGATGCCGCCTCTGCAAGATCAAGAGGTCCCTCTCGATCAACCTTTGGGGTCAGAACTTGTAGGTAGCGGACGCGTAGACGAAGCGGCCGTGCGGGTCGTAGTACGTCGGGTCGTAGCCCGTCTGGAAATAGATGCCGTTGGTCGTGACGCGCAGCGGCTGGCGGTTGAAGACGTTCTTCATCCCGAGCCGGAAGCTCAGGTCCTTCACGCCGTCGAACTCGCCTTGCAGGTCGTAGGTCGAGAAGGACGAGACGCGGCGACCGGTGTGGCAGATCAGCGGCGGCGCGTCGGGCGCCGTGTAGTCGGTCGGATCGCAGTCGACGCTCGCGGGCGGCGCGTCGCGGTAGCCCGACTGGTAGTTCTGCGTCAGCGCCAGGCCGTAGTCGCCGGATTTCCAGTTCACCGTCAGCGCGTGGCGCCAGCGGAAGATCAGGCCGCCGTTGGTCACCGCGTTGATGGCGGAGTCCGTCGGGTCGGTCGTGCGCCCGACGCTGTGCTGGATCGAGCCGTCGAGGGTGGTCAGGTCGTATTTCTGGATCCACGTGCCGACCAGTTCGGCGCCGAACTGCCCCGCCGCCGTGCGCAGGCCGTTCCACTTCACGTCGACGTCGACGCCCGCGGTGACCACGCCACCGCTGTTGACGTTGTTGGCGACGATGTTGGTGATGTTGCCGGAGCTGTCGCGCGTCACCAGCGGCACGTACACGGGGTTGCCGGCGGCGGCCAGGTTCACCACCGTCTGGGCGTCGAGGGAGATGATCGCGTGGTCGACCTTCACGTGGTAGTAGTCGATGCTGGCCGACAGGCCCTTGACCGGCTCCAGGATCGCGCCGAAGGAGAACTGCTTGGACTTCTCGGGCACCAGGTCGGGATTGCCGCCGACCTGCTCGTTGAACTGGCCCGGCACGCCCGTGACGGGATCCTTGAAGATGTTGGTCGTGGCGGGCGCGAGCGGGGTGTAGAGCTCCGGCAGCGAGGGCTCGCGGAAGCCCGTCCCGACGGCGCCCCGGAACGCGACCTGGTCGAGCGGCTGGAACTTCAGGCTGAGCTTCGGGTTGGTGGAGGAGGCGCTCGGGTAGTGGTCGTTGCGCACCGACAGGTCGGCCTCGAGCATCTTCAGGAACGGCGCGTCGAGTTCGCCGTAGATCGAATGCGAGTTGCGCGACGCGGAGAACGGCAGCACCGCCGCGCCGTAGCCGGCGACGTCGCCGCTCTGGTAGGCCGCGCTCGGCCGCAGGTCGATGGCTTCGCGGCGCAGCGACACGCCGACGGCCAGCGCCAGCGGGCCGCCCGGCAGCTTGGCCAGCTCGTGCTGCACCTTGAGGTCGATCGCGTCGGTCGTCAGCGACGACCGGATGATGTTGCCGTCGTAGTTCGTCGCCATGATCTTGGCGGCGAGGTCCGGCGACTGCTGCGCCGCGAACGGGTTGAAGGCGTCGTTGCCGCTGAGCAGCTCGACCAGCTGGGTCTGGTTCTGGTAGCCGCGCTGGGTCGATTCCGCCACCACGCTCTCGTTGCGGCTGTAGGAAGCGTCGTAGTCCCAGTCCTTGAACGAGCCGCTCAGCCCGGTCGCGAGGTGGTACAGCGTGGAATTGTCCGTATGGAGGCGGCCGCCGCCGTCCACCGCGCGGTAGCTGACCGTGACCGGGCAGGGGCCGCCGTTGCAGCCTGTCAGCACCTCGGGGTGGTTGGATGCCGCGATGTAGCTGGCCGGGTAGTACGGGCTCGACGGATTGATGACGATGACCGGGTCGACGCCGATCTTGTGGAACAGCGGATCGGTGGCGAGGAAGGACGCGCTGTACGGCGAGGACTGTTCGCTGACGGTGGTCTTCGCGTTCGACGCGAACGCCTCCGCGAACCACTCGGTGTCGTCGTTGATGCGGCCGCGCAGCGTGCCCGCGACGTTGACGCGCGTGACGTCCGGCGTCAGCGGCACCAGCGGCGACGGGTTGTAGCGGCAGGTGTTGAGGTTCACGTCGAACGACATGCCGTTCTGCGTGCAGTTGTTGGCCGTGCTGCCGGGGCTCGTCGGGCCCAGGATGTTGCCGATGCCGCTGCCGTCCGCGTAGATGGCCTTGCCCTGGTTGAGCGAGGTCAGGATGTTCGGATCGAAGGTGCGGATCGCGCCCGTGGCCGTCGCGCTGATGTCGAACAGGCCGTCGTCGCTCCACGCGCGGTTCGCGTACTTGCGCTGGTAGCCCTGGATGGAGGCGTCGTGCGCGACGTCGAGCGAGAACATCGCCGTGACGTGATCCGCGTCGATGTCGCCGAAGCCAGCGACCAGGCCGAACTTGCCGCTCTTGCCGCCGCCGGAGGTCGTCGGCTTGCCGTAGTAGGCGGTGGCCTCGACGCCGTGGAAGTCCTTGCGCAGGATGAAGTTGATGACGCCGGCGACGGCGTCGGAGCCGTACACGCCCGACGCGCCGTCCTTGAGCACCTCCACGCGCTCGATGGCGGACAGGGGGATCGAGTTGATGTCGACGGCCGTTCCGTCCGTCGCGTAGTTCGCGATGCGGCGGCCGTTGACGAGCACCAGGGTGCGCTGCGAGCCGAGGCCGCGCAGGCTGGCGGTGGCTTCGCCGTAGGTCGACTGGCCGGCGTTCTGCATCGACGTCATGCCGCCGGCGCTGGAGTTCGCGGAGATGTTCTGCAGCAGCTGCTCGGTGTTCGTCACGCCGAGCTTGGCGATCTGCTCGCGGGTGACCGTCTGCACCGGCAGGGAGGTCTCGGCGTCGACGCGCTTGATCGACGAACCCGTGATCTCCACGCGCTGCACCGCGCCCGTGTCCTGCGCCGGTGCCTGCGCCAGGGACGGGGCCATCGAAGCGAGCGCACCGAAGGCCGAGAGGATGCGGGCGCAGAGCGCGGTTCTCTGAAAGGCAGTTGTCGTCTTCATTGGATGAGGGTGTGTGAGTGGACGCAATCAGCGCAGCGGATCCAATCTATCGAGCGGGCTCGACCGCGAGAAGTCTCGGAGGAGAGGGGCGGCGAGTCTCTTTAGGCATCGGCGGACGTCCGCGCGGCCCGGATGCGGGGCAGGGTATCTCCCGGCTCATCCATTCCCGGGACCCTGGCGGAGGCCGGAGAGAATCGCTCCCCACTACAGGGAGTCACGATGAACAAGAACCGCATCCTCTGCGCCGCCGTCCTAGCCGGCGCCTCGCTTGCCGCCGCGGCGCAATCCGATGCCGCGCCCGATACCCGCTGGCACGCCGGCCTGCAGCTGGGCAGCGTCCACGACAACGGCAGGGGCGAGCCGAGCGCCCAGATCACGTTCGGCTACGACATCGATCGCACCTGGTCGGTCGAGGCTCTGCTGAACGCCAACATGCTGTTCGTGCGCGCCGGCACCGACCCGACGCAGCCCTACGAGTTCGACAGCGCCTGGGGCGCGCGCGTGCTCGCGACCGTGCCGGTGGGCGGCAACTGGGACCTGGTCGGCGGCCTCGGGGCCACGACGGTGCACGAGGAGCGCGGCCTCGCGCTGCATGGCTACAGCCGCGAGCGCGGCGGCCTCATGGTGAGCGGCGCGGCGATGTACCGCGTCAGCCGCCGCTGGTCGCTGGGCCTGGAGCTGTCGTCGTTCACGGCCGCGCACACCTTCAACGCCGGCGTGAAGGGCGAGATCCACTTCTGACCGGGCGTCGCGGGACGGCCGCGTGCGCCATCTGCGATATCGTTGCGTTCCTCGCGATCACGCATCGCTGCAAGCAGGAGACGCCATGCCCGCACGCCGCTGCAATCCCGTGACCCGGAGCCTGCCGTGAGCGGCGAACTCGTCCTCGTCACCGGCGGCTCCGGCTTCATCGCCACGCACTGCATCGCGCAGCTGCTGGCCACGGGCCACCGCGTGCGCGCCACCGTGCGCTCGCTGGCGCGCGAGCCGGAGGTGCGTGCCACGCTGAAGTCCGCGGGCGCGGACGCCGGCGACCGCCTCGCCTTCTGCGCCGCCGACCTCACCGCCGACGCCGGCTGGGACGCGGCCGTCGCCGGCTGCGACTTCGTGCTGCACGTGGCCTCGCCGTTCCCGGTGAACGTGCCCAGGCACGAGGACGAGCTGATCGTCCCCGCGCGCGAGGGCGCGCTGCGCGTGCTGCGCGCGTCGCGCGCGGCGGGCGTCAGGCGCGTGGTGCTGACCTCGTCGTTCGCCGCCGTCGGCTACGGCCATCCGCAGATGGACCGGCCGTTCGACGAGAGCGACTGGACCAACCTCGACGGCGACGGCCTGAGCGCCTACGTGAAGTCCAAGACGCTGGCCGAGCGCGCCGCGTGGAGCTTCATGGGCCGCGAGGGCGGCGACATGGAGCTGGCGGTCGTGAACCCGGTCGGGGTCTTCGGCCCGGCGCTGGCGGCGGACTTCTCCACCTCCATCGAGATCATCCGGCGCATGCTCGACGGCGAACTGCCCGGCCTGCCGCGCATCACGTTCGGCGTGGTCGACGTGCGCGACGTCGCCGACCTGCACCTGAAGGCGATGACGCATCCCGAGGCCGCCGGCGAACGCTTCCTCGCGGTGGCCGGCGACTTCCTCTCGATGCGCGAGATCGCCCTCGTGCTCAGGCAACGCCTGGGCGATGCCGCGCGCCGCGTCCCGACGCGCGAGCTGCCCGACTGGCTGCTGCGCGCCGTGGCGCTGCTGGACAAGTCGGTCGCCCAGATCGTGCCCGAGCTGGGCAAGCGCAAGAACGCGACAAGCGCCAAGGCGCGCCGCGTGCTGGGGTGGACGCCGCGCCCGGCCGACGAGGCCATCGTCGCGACGGCCGAGAGCCTCGCGCGGCTGGGGCTGTTGAAGAAGTAGCGGCGTGCCGGCGTCAGGCGTGCGCCGCGCCGCGCGCCAGCATGCGCCGGCGCACCCCCATCGACGTCGCGAACACGGCCAGGCCGCCGAAGGCCAGCGCCACGCCCACCGGGCCGGTGGACGTCCAGCCCAGGCCGGCGGCGATCGCGATGCCGCCCAGCCAGGCGCCCAGCGCGTTGGCCAGGTTGAACGCCGAGTGGTTGAGCGCCGCGGCCAGCGTCTGCGCGTGGCCCGCGGTGTCCATCAGCCGGATCTGCAGCGCCGGGCCGAGCGCGACCACCGTGCCGAGCAGGAAGACGTTGATGCAGATGGCCACGGTGTGGGGCGCGGTGAACGGGATCGCGCCCAGCACCAGCGCGCTCCAGGCGAGCAGGCCGCCGATCGTGGGCATCAGCGCCTTGTCGGCCAGCCGCGCGCCCACGAGGTTGCCGGCGACCATGCCGGCGCCGAACAGCGCCAGCACCAGGGGGACGCCGTCCAGCGGCATGCCGGTGACCTCGGTCAGCAGCGGCTTGACGTAGCTGAACACCGCGAACATGCCGCCGAAGCCGATCGCCGCGATGCCCAGCGTCAGCCAGACCTGCGGCTGCGCCAACGCGCCCAGCTCGCGCAGCGGGCTGGCGCCGTGCGGGGCCGGATCGTCGGGCACGCCGCGGCGGATCAGCACGCAGGCGAGCGCGGCGATCGCGCCCACCAGCACGAACGCGGCGCGCCAGCCCAGGTGCTGGCCCAGCCACGCGGCCAGCGGCACGCCGGCCAGCGTGGCGCTGGTCAGGCCGGACATCACCAGCCCCACCGCGCTCGCGCGCCGGTTGGGCGGCGCCAGCGACGCGGCCATCAGCGCGGCGACGCCGAAATAGGTGCCGTGCGGCAGTCCGGCGAGCAGCCGCATCAGGTTCATCGACAGGTAGCCCGGCGCCAGCGCGCTGGCGAAGTTGCCGGCGGCGAACAGCGCCATCAGCGCGATCAGCAGCGCGCGCCGCGGCCAGTTGGCGGCCAGCACGGCGAGCACCGGCGCGCCGATCACGACGCCCAGCGCGTAGGCGGTGATGACGTGGCCGGCCTGCGGGATGGTGACGTCGAGGTCGCGCGCGACCTCCGGCAGCAGGCCCATGATCACGAATTCGCCGGTGCCGATCGCGAAGCTGCCCACGCCCAGCGCCCACACGGCCGGCCAGAAGTGGCGCTCGCGGTCGGCGGCGACGGCCGCCGCGGGCGCGGCGGGGTTGAAGGCGGGCGAGGCGGAGGTCATGGCGGCGGACGGCGCGGAAGCGGTTCCACCGATTGTGCTGCATTGCAGCAATCCATGCCGGCGGCGGGCTTGTCCGCGCCGCATGCGGTGGTTCAGCATGTGGACCGCCGTCGCGGCTTCCACGCGGCGACCTTGCCGTTCATCCGTCGCGTGCGATCGCGAACGTTCGGGGGCTACGGCGGTTGGCCGGCGGATCGCGGATCCTGCGGCGATGCGCGAGCGGCGCGCCCGCCATCGGCCGGGCCGATAGAAGGTCCGCCCGTCGGATCGGCGTGGCGGCCACAGGGAGGCTTGACCGTTCGTGTCGATCCGACGCCGCGTGAGACGCGGCCACGTGGGCGGGAATGGGCCGCGAAATCGCGCTGGGACGATTGTCGAAGGCGACCCCTTCCTGTCGCTGAAGCGAGCCATAACGGAGAATGGCGGCCATGACGCAAACCAACCCGTTCCGCAATCGTCCCGTCGCCGTCATCGGCGCCGGCGTGATGGGCATCGGCATCGTGCAGGTGGCGCTGCTCGCGGGCCATCCGGTGCACCTGTTCGACGTCCGCGAAGGCGCCGCCGCCGCGGCCGCCGAGCAGCTGGCCGCGACGCTGGCCAAGCTCGCCGACAAGGGCAAGCTGACGCCCGAGGACGTGGCCGCCGCGCGCGGCCGGCTGTCGGTCGCGTCCGCGCTGGGCGAGCTGCGCGACGCCGCGCTCGTGGTCGAGGCGATCGTCGAGAACCTGGCCGTCAAGCAGGCGCTGCTGCGCGACCTGGAGGCCATCGTCGGGCGCGACTGCGTGCTCGCGTCCAACACGTCGTCGCTGTCGATCACGGCGGTCGCGCGCGGGCTCGAGGCGCCGGGCCGCGTCGTGGGCATGCACTTCTTCAACCCGGTGCCGCTGATGCGGCTGGTGGAGGTCGTCTCCGGCCTGGCCACCGATCCCGCGGTGGCCGAAGCGATCGCCGTGCTGGCCGCGGACTGGGGCAAGACCGCGGTGCACACGAAGTCGACGCCCGGCTTCATCGTCAACCGCATCGCGCGGCCGTTCTACGCCGAGACGCTGGCGCTGCTGCAGGAGCAGGCCGCCACGCCGGCGGTGCTGGACGCCTGCGTGCGCGGCGCGGGCTTCCGCATGGGCCCGTGCGAGCTGATGGACCTCATCGGCCACGACACCAACTTCGCGGTCACGCAGTCGGTGTACGAGGCCAACTTCTTCGACAAGCGCTTCCAGCCCTCGCTGGTGCAGCGCGAGATGGTCGACGGCGGCCTGCTCGGGCGCAAGTCGGGCCGCGGCTTCTACCGCTATCCCGAAGGCGGCGCGAAGACGGACGATGGCGAGGCCGCGGCGGCGACGCCCGCGCTGCCGCTGGTGCTGCACGGCGGCGACGCGATCGCCGAGCTGCTCGCGGCGCGCCTCGCGGCCTCGGGCCTGGGCTTCACGCGCGAGTCCGCGCACGCAGGCGGCGAGACCAGCCTGCGCATCGGCGGCGGCCGGCTGATGCTCACCGACGGCCGCTGCGCCGCGGAGCGCGCGCACGCGCTCGGCACGGCCGATGTCGCGCTGCTGGACTGGCCGGTGGGCCCGGCGGCCGCGGCGACGGCGACGCCCGTCGTGCCGCTCGCCTGGACCGTCGCGGCGCAGGCCACGCCGGAGTTCGCGGCCCAGGCCGCCGCGGTGCTGCGCGCGCTCGGCTGGCAGCCGCAGCGCCTGGCCGACGTCCCCGGCCTGGTGGTGGCGCGCACGATCGCGATGCTGGTCAACGAGGCCAGCGACGCGGTGGAGCAGGGCGTGTGCGACGCCGCCGGCGCCGACGCCGCGATGACGCTGGGCGTGAACTACCCGGCCGGCCCGTTCGCGTGGCTCGCGCAATGGGGCGCGCCCGCCACCGTGCGCCTGCTGGACGCGCTCGACGCGTTCCACCGCGGCGAGCGCTACCGCGTCAGCCCGCGCCTGCGCCGGGCGACCTGGGCGTCGTCGACGCCGCCGGGGTCGACGGCGTCGCCGGCATCCCCAGCGGCACGCTGACGTCGCAGCGCACGCCCTCGGGCGTGTTCTGCTGCCAGGCGATGGTGCCGCCCAGCATGCGCACGCGCTTGCGGATGCCGCCCAGGCCGAGGCCGGTCGACCAGTCCTTGGGCGTGCCGCCGACGCCGTTGTCGGTGACCGTCAGCGCGAGCAGGCCGTCGCGCAGCTCGCCGTGGATGCTCGCGTGCGTGGCCTTGGCGTGGGCGATGATGTTGCTCACCAGCTCGCGCAGGATGCGGGTCAGGCCGGACCACTGAACCACGTTGAGCTGGATCTCGGTGTCCTGTTCGAACGACCAGTCCAGCGTGCAGCCGGTGGGCGCGAGGCGCTGCGCGATGTCGGCCTTCCATTCGGCCGCCGAGTGCGACAGGAAGTGGCTGGTCGCCGCCAGGCCGCGCGTGAGCGTCTTCAGGTCCTGCAGCGTGTGGCGGACGTAGTCCTCCATCTCCGCGTTGGGCGCCTTGTACATCAGCGTCAGCAGGCGCGCGCCGATGTCGTCGTGCAGGTCCTGCGCGATGCGCCCGCGCTCCTCGCTGCGGCCCTGCTCGATCGCGCGGTCGTGGGCGACGGCGCGCCGCAGCTGCTCGACGATGCGGTCGGCCAGGCGCGCGTCCTCGGCCGTGAACAGGCGCTTGCCGCGCTCGGCGAAGCGCAGCACGATCAGGCGCGGCTCGGGCGCGTCGCCTTCGTCGAACTGCGAGCCGGGGTCGGGCTGCGGCTCGACGGCCAGCGGCACCAGCAGGCCGGCGCCGCCCTCGTACCAGCGCGTCGTGCGCGTGAAGCCGGGCTCGTGGCGCGCCACCAGCGGCTGGAACACGGCGTGGAACAGCTCCAGCTGCCAGTCGGCGGCGCGCGCGGGCTGCTCCTCCACCTTGCGCGCGATGCGCAGCAGGTGCTCGAACAGGCGCTCGGTGGTCACCGCGCGGGCGCCGATCATCTGGTCGACCAGCCACTGGCGCGAGGCCGCGTACACGCCCAGCGCCACGAACAGCGAGGTGGTGATCGACGCGAACTGGTTGAACGAGAACACCGCGACGAACAGCAGGTCCACCGACGTCGCCAGCGTGCTGACGCCCGCCAGCATCGCGAACTCGCGCATCATGTGCTGCGAGCGCGCGAGGAAGGGCGACATCAGCAGCAGCGACGCGAAGAACACCGTCCAGATCACCGGCACCGCGCTCACCAGCGACTGCACCTCGCCGGGCATGCGGTCGTTGAGCGCGACGACGATGGTGACCAGCGCGAGGCTGCCGGTGGTGACGATGCTCAGGCGCCGCATCACCGTGGCGTACGGATGCGGCGTGAGGCGGTACGACCAGCCCTGCAGCCCGACCACCAGCAGGCCGGTGCTCAGCGACAGCGCCTCGCACCACCACCAGGCCTGCGGCAGGTCGAACGCCAGCGCCGCCGTGCTGAAGACGATGGCCGCGAGCCACGCCAGCCCGGACAGCAGGCGCCGCGGCGGCAGCGGCGTCGGGTACAGCAGCGTCGCGTTCAGCAGGGCGGCGCAGGTGACGACGTCGAGCGCCATGCGCAGCGCCGCCTCGTGGCCGCCCAGCAGCGCGACGTTGCCCATGCCGGGCACCGCGTCGACCGCGGCCAGCAGCAGCTGCGCGGCCTGGCACTGCGCCATGATCGCGTAGAGGAGGGTCTGGATGTCCTGCCGCACCAGGACGACGACCGCGCCCACGAGCTCCAGCGCCAGCCCCAGGCCGCACAGCAGCCAGAACGTGATGCCCAGCGTGGCGTAGCCGCGCGGATGCGGCGTCACGTGCGCGTTCGTGTGGTCGGTGAACACGAGCAGCACGGGCGCGTCGGCCTCGAGCACGCGCGCCATCTCGCGCTGCTGGCCGGCCGCGGCCGCGCGCTCGTCGTCGTCGGCGATCCAGCGCGTGGAGTTCGCGACCCGGCGGCCGTCGACGGCCAGCGGCGCGATGCCCGGCGCGACGATGACCTCCAGCGAATGGCCCAGCGCGGGGCGCATCCACGCCAGGTCGGTGGCGATCAGCTGCAGGTGGCCGTTGGCGTCCAGGCGCCAGGTGGCGTCGAGGTTGGGCGTCTGCGCGATCGTGCGCGCGAGCAGCACCACGGCCAGCGAGGCCAGGAGCGCGAGCGGCAGCAGCAGCAGCCGGCGCCAGCCCATCGGGCGAACGCGGGCACGGGTCATGGTGCGAGCTCCGGCATGCGGCCGGCGCGCGGCACGCTCAGACGAGCCCCTGCTTGCTCGCCAGCACCGCGGCCTCGGCGCGGCTGGACACGTTGAGCTTGCGGTAGATCGACTTGATGTGGTCGTTGACCGTGAACCACTTGATCGACATCAGGGCCGCGATCTCCTTGATCGTGAAGCCCTTGCTCAGGAAGGTGAGCACCTCCACCTCGCGCGGCGTCAGGGCCGGCAGGTCCAGCGGCGGCTCGATCTCCACTGGCGCCGGCGCGGCGAACGCGAGCGACGAGGTGAAGGTGCCGGCCGCCGCCGGCGCGCGCAGCGCCGCGCCGTTGCCCTCGTCGGTGATGCGGCGGTTCATGGCTGTACGGGCATGGGTACGGAAATGCCCCAGCAGCCGGCGCGCGATGGCCGGCGACAGCGGCGGCTCGCCGCGCACGATCTTCTGCAGCTCCTCGACCAGCAGCTCGAAGCGGTCTTCCTTGAGCAGGTAGCCGTCGGCGCCGCACTGCAGCGCCGGGAACAGGTGCTCGTCGTCCGAGTACAGCGTCGTGACGATCTTGGTGGCCGGGTACTGGCGCAGCTCCTCCAGCAGCTCCAGCCCCGAGCCGTCCGGCAGCTCGAGGTCGACCAGGATCAGCTTGAACGGATCGACGCCGTGGTATCCCTGGGCGCCGCCGGCGATGCGCACCGCGCGCCGGGCGCTCTCGAGATCGCCCGCCTCGACGATGGTGATGGTGTCGCTGAAGCTCTCGCGCACCACGCGTCCGAGGAATTCCCGCGCTGCGGGGTTGTCCTCGAGGATCAAAACCTTGACTGCCATGTCGTTCCCCTTTGCCTGCCTGTGTCGTCGCCTGATGGACTGAGCATGTCCATTCGATTGGTGCGACCCCGGAATGCTAACGAGGCGACAGGCCTGCCGCATCCCCC
>DASQCX010000275.1:0-13311 GCA_035634455.1 Burkholderiaceae bacterium | reverse complement strand
CGCGGCGTCCGCGGCGAGCGGGCGCAGCGGGAAGCCGTGGCGCGTCTTCGCGCGCCGCGCCGCCGCCACGCGCCAGCACAGCAGCAGCGCGAGCACGGCGGCCAGCGTCCAGCTGCCCGCGATGCCGAGCGCGCCGTCGAGGCCGCCGCCGAACCACAGGAACACGGGGTCGGTGACCGGCTGCGTCTTGCCGTTGGCGACGATGAAGGCCGCGCCGCGGAACGACATCAGCCCGCCCAGCGTGACCACGAACGACGGCACGCCGAGGTAGGCAGTGAGCCCGCCCTGGTACGCGCCGACCAGCAGCGCCGCGGCGAGCCCCGCGAGGCTGGCCGTCATCCAGCTCCAGCCCGCGGTGTACTGCAGGTAGGCGACGAGCACGCCGACGAAGCCGACCACCGAGCCGACCGACAGGTCGATGTGGCGCGCGACGATGACCAGCGAGATGGCCGTGGCCACGATGCCGACGACGGCCGTCTGCTGCGCGATGTTGTAGAGGTTCTCCGGCGTCAGGAAGTTGCCGGTGAGCACCTGGAAGGCGACGGCCATGACCGCGAGCACGACGGCCATCAGGCCGAGCCGCAGGTCGAGCGCGCTGAGCTGGAGCGATTCCATGAGGGGATCCTGCGCCGCAGTCCCGCGCGCGTCACGCGCGCGGGACTGCACGGCGCGTCACTTGCAGGCCGCGGGCGCCTTGGCCGCGTCGACGCCGCGGCACAGGTTGTCCTTGCTGATCCAGCCGGCCTTGACGACGGTGTCGAGGTTGGCGCGGGTGATCGCCACCGGCTTGAGGAACTTGGCGTCCAGCGTCACCTTGTGCTCGCCGCCCGTCCACTTCTTCGTGCCGGGCACCGGCTTGCCGCCGGCGAGGTCGACCGCCGCGTCGGCGGCCTCGCGCCCGAGGTCGCGCGCGTCCTTCCACACCGAGACCGTCTGCGTGCCGAGCGCCACGCGGTTGAGCGCCGCCTGGTCGCCGTCCTGGCCCGACACCGGCACGCCCGAGATGCCGCGCGCCGACAGCGCCGCCACCACGCCGCCGGCCGTGCCGTCGTTGGAGGCCACCACCGCGTCGACCTTGTTGCCGTTGCGCGTGAGGATCTGCTCCATGTTCTTCTGTGCCACCTCCGGCTTCCAGCCCTCGGTGTATTCCTCGCCGACGATCTTGATCGCGCCGCTCTTGATCGCGCCGTCGAGCACCTCCTGCTGGCCCGCGCGCAGGAAGTCCGCGTTGGGATCGGTGGGCGAGCCCTTGATCATCACGTAGTTGCCGCGCGGCTTGACCGAGAACACGGCGCGCGCCTGCATGCGGCCGACTTCCTGGTTGTCGAAGGTGATGTAGTAGACGCCGGGCTGGTCGATCAGGCGGTCGTAGGCGACGACGGGGATGCCGCGCTGCTTCGCCTTCGCCAGGGCGGGGACGATGGCGTCCTTGTCCATCGCCAGGATGACCAGTGCCTTCGCGCCCTTGGCGATCAGGCCGTCGACGTCGGCCAGCTGCTTCTCCGGCGAGCCGCCGGCGTCTGCGCTGACATAGGTGGCGCCGCGCTTGGCCAGCTCGGCCTTGATGGCGGCCTCGTCGGTCTTCCAGCGTTCCTCCTGGAAGTTGGACCAGCTCACGCCGACCACCAGCTGGGCGTGGGCGGCGGCGCTCGCGAGGAGGCCGGCGGTCAAGAATGCGTGCTTGAGGTTCATGGCTTGTCTCCGGATGTTGTCGTGCGTCGCCTCGCCCTTCGCGGGGAGCGCGGCGCAAGATTAATTCGTGCGACGGTCGAACCAATTACTTGTTTTCCCCAATGCGGCGGCGAGTTCGCGCGCCTAGTCTGCGCATACCCCGCGCCGGATGCCGATGCGCGAGGCCGGACAATGGGGGCCAGAGCCCCAACGGAGAACCCGCCGATGACCCGTCCCCCGATCACGGGCGACCAACGCTTCGTCAAGTCGATCAACCGCAATGTCCTGCTGCGCCTGCTGCTGGACGAGCCCGGCCAGTCGCGCGCCGCGCTGGCCGAGCGCAGCGGGCTGACGAAGTCCACCGTCAGCCTGCTGACCAAGGAGCTGCTGGACGAGGGCTGGCTGGACGAGGACGGCGCCGCCGTCACCGGCTCGCTGGGCCGGCGCCCGACGCCGCTGCGCATCGCCGGGCGCGGCCTGGCGCTGATCGGCGCGGAGCTGGGCACCGACTCGATCCGCGTGGTGGCGACGTCGCTGCACGGGCAGCTGCTGCAGTCGATGGCGGTGCCGCTGCGCGACCGCGCGCCCGACGTCGCCTGCCACCAGCTGGTCGAGCTGGTGACGGCGGAGTCCGCGCGCGTCACGCGCGGCGGCGCGCGGCTGCTGGGCATCGGCGTCGGGCTGCCGGGGGCCGTCGACACGGCGCACGGCGTCATCCAGTTCGCGCCCAACCTCGGCTGGCGTGACGTCGAGGTCGGCCAGCGCCTGGCGCGCGAGCTGGTCGCTGGCGGGCTGGCGCAGGTGCCGGTCTACTGCCAGAACGAGGCCGACCTGGCCGCGATCGGCGAGACGGCGTTCGGCAGCCGGCCGATCGACGATCCGCTGGTCTACGTCAGCTGCGCCGTCGGCGTGGGCGCGGGCATCGTGCTGAACGGCGAGCTGTTCACCGGCGCGACGGGCGCGGCCGGCGAGATCGGCCACACCATCCTGCACGTCGACGGCCTGCCGTGCACCTGCGGCCGTCGAGGCTGCGTGGAGGCCTACGTCGGTCTGAAGGCGGTGGCGCATGCCGCCGGCCAACTCAAGGGCGGTGAAGTCGACCGCGCCGGCCTGGCCGCCGACCTCGCGAACCCGCGCGCGTCACGTGCGCGCAAGGCCTTCGCCGCCGCGGGCGGCGCGCTGGGCGTTCTGCTGCAGAACGCCTGGACGACCTTCAACCCGAAGGCCATCGTGCTGGGCGGCGAGGCGGTGACGCTGGGCGGCGCCCACTTCCTGGACGCCGCCGTCGAGCGCCTCGCCCGCTTCGGCCGCGACGCCGGCGTGACGCCGCCGGCGGTGCGCGTGGCCAAGTACGGCGATCTCGCCGTCGCGGTCGGCGGCGCCGCGTTCGCGCTCAACGCGCTGCTGCGGCCCGTGGGGCACGACAGCGGGGCACTGCAGGTCAACGCGGGCTGAGGCCGGCCGGTCTCACGCCGCGGCCTGCGCGCGCAGCCGCCGCATCCACAGGAACCCGTCCGCGCTGTAGATCGCCAGCGCCGCCCAGATCAGCACGAAGCCGATCAGCCGCGTGGCCTGCAGCGGTTCGCCGTACCAGACGACGCCCAGCAGGAACTGGATCGTGGGCGACAGGTATTGCAAGGTGCCCAGCGTGGCCAGCGTGATGCGGCGCGCGCCGCCGGCGAACAGCAGCAGCGGGATCGCGGTGATCGGGCCGGCGCACAGCAGCCAGGCGATGGTGGCGCCGTCCATGCCGGCGAACAGCAGCGGCGCGCCGGGCGGCGCCAGCAGCGCCAGCGTCACGAGCGCCACCGGCGCCAGCACGGCGGTCTCCAGCGCCAGGCCCTCGAGCGCGCCCAGCGGCGCCGTCTTGCGCAGCAGGCCGTAGCTGCCGAACGAGGCGGCCAGCCCCAGCGCGATCCAGGGCGGGCGGCCCAGCGTGAGCGTCAGCCACAGCACGCCGCAGGCGGCCGTGGCCACTGCGATCCACTGCAGCCGGCGCGGCCGCTCGCCCAGCACGCAGGTGCCCAGCAGCACGTTGACCAGCGGGGTGACGAAGTAGCCCAGGCTGGCCTCGACGACGTGGCCATGGTTGACGGCCCAGACGTACAGCAGCCAGTTGCAGCTCAGGAGCAGCGCGCCGAGCGCGAACAGCGCGATCAGCCGCGGCTGGCGCGCGACGCCCGGCACCCACTGCAGCCGCCGCATCGCCACCAGCAGCGCCCACACGAACACGAAGCACCACAGCGAGCGGTGCAGCACGATCTGGAACGCGTCGACGCGCGACAGCGCATGGAAGTAGATCGGGAACAGGCCCCAGATGACGTAGGCGAGGGCGGCTTGGACGAGACCGGACATGAGTGGGCGGGTTGCGGCCGGAGGCGGTTCTCCGGGATCGGGCCATTATCGGAGGCGGGGGTCCTGCCCTGGTTCGGCCGGGGTCGAAACGACCCGGTGCGACCCGGCGTCGTGTCCCCGGTCGCGGCGCGAGCGGACGCGGGAAGCGGGCCGTGGCTGCCCGCTTCCAGGTACTGCCGTCGCCGCGGCGCGCGCGAAATCCTTTGCGGCGGAGTGCGCAGGAGTGCGCATTCCTGTCGTTGCATTCCCACGATTTCCGCCTTCTGGGGGATTGTTGGCGAGTGCCTGCACACTGAAAAATGGCTGTCATCAACGCTCTTCAAGATGGACGGAGCGTTTCGGGGAGACAGCCATGCCGCAAACCTACAACGTCGGATCGCGTTCGCGCTTCGTGAACTTCATCGCCTGGATGTTCATCCTGCTGGGCGCGTTCGCGTGCGAGTGGGCGCTGATCCAGAACGCGACGCAGTCCTGGTCGGCGCTGGCCGCCGATCCGGCCACGTTGCCCGGCCTCACCGGCTTCCTGGTGCGCCATGCGCGGTGGGTGTTCCTGGCGGCCGTCGCGTTGTCGCTGGCCACGATGGTGTGCGCCGTCGGCCTGCTGCGCCGCATCGAGTGGGCGCGCCGCGTCTTCATCGGCCTGCTGATGGTGGCCATCGCCGCCGACCTGGCCGGCCTGTGGCTGCAGCAGGAATTCCTGCACCTGCTGGTCGATCCGGCGCTGCACCACACGGCGCTCGCGCAGCCGGCGGCCGAGCTTTTCGGCGGCGTCGTCACCGTCGCGCGCGTGCTGGCCGGCCTGCTCACGCTGGTGGCCAGCCTGGCGCTGGCGGGGATCATCCGCCGGCTGATGTCGCCGGCGGTGCGGCAGGAATTCGCCTGAGGCGCCGCGCGCCTTCCCGTTCGACGGCCGCGCTCGCGGCCGTCGTCGTTTCAGGACTTCAGCAGCGTGAACTGCGATCGGCCCAGGAGCTTCCTGAAGCCGCGATCGAAGCTGACCAGGTGCTCGGCCTGCTGGACGACCGCCGACGCCAGCCAGGCGTCGGGCAGGTCGTTGCCGGCCGGCTGCTTGTCCAGGCAGAGCCGCCGCAGCCCCGGCCATTCCGCGCCCAGCGTGGCCAGCCGTACGCCGGGCATGGCCAGGATCGCGTCCAGGAAGGCGATGGCGTCGGCCATGGGCGTCGGCTGGACGAAGATCTTCGCGCTCGTCACCAGCCGCAGCGTGCTGGCGAGCACCATGGGCATCAGCGTGAACGGGCTGCCGTGCCCGGCCGCGGCGAGGGCGTCTTCCAGCCATTGGCGGGCGATGCCGTGGTGCGGATGGTCGCTGCGGGACGCCGCGACCAGGACGTTGACGTCAGGCGTCATCGCCGAGGGCGTCCAGCATCGCCTTGTTGCTGCGCGGATCGAGATCCGCGACGAGCCCGCCGCGTCCGTGGAAGACGGGCAGGCGCTTGCGGGGCTTCGCCGGCTCGGCGCTGCCGGCGCGCAGGCGCAGCTGCAGGCCTTCCTCGATCAGGCGGGTCAGGCTCGTCCGCTGATGCGCCGCCAGGGCCTTGGCGTCCGCGAGCAGCTGGTCGTTCAGGTCGAGCGTCGTCTTCATGAAGCCATCATACAGATTTCTGTGCAATTCTGGCGCTCCATGTCTGAGAGATGGGCGTCGAGCATGGCACGATCCAGGCAGGTCGCCAGTGGCGAAATCGGGCGTTTCCTGTCGTTCCGCCGCGCGATGGCTCACGCGATGTCGCCATCGACGTAGAACCACCGCCCACCTTCCCGCACGAACCGGCTCGTCTCGTGCAGCCGCTCGGCCCGGCCGCCCAGCTTGCTGCGCGCGACGAACTCGACGATCGCGTGGTCGGCGTCCTGCTGCGCGTGGCGGCGCACGTCCAGACCCAGCCAGCGCAGGCCGGCGGGCAGCGGCTCGACGGCGGCGGGACGGGTGGACGGGTGCCAGGTGTCGCGCAGGTAGTCGAGCAGGTTGCCGGCGAATGCGCTGTACCGCGAGCGCATCAGGTCTTCGGCGGTGGGTGCCTGCAGCGCCTGCGGCCCGGCGTGCCAGCGGCCGCAGCAGCGCTCGTAGGCGAGCGGACGGCCGCAGGGGCAGGGCGAGGAGGGCACGAGGGGCATGCGCGGATTGTGCCGCGCGAGGCCGGTGCCGGACGCTTGCCCCGTGGCGTCCAGGTCCGGTATGCTGTACATAAATACAGTACCCAAAGGTCTTTGCCATCGGCGTCGTCGATGCCGATCCGACGACGCTGTCGCCCCAGATTTGTAACGACGACCCTGCCAGTTGCAGTTATTGATGTGCTTATCTATGAATGCAAAGTGGCATGTCTTGTTATATTCTATCGGTATGCCAAAGACCGCGCGTGCCCTCATTCAACTGCCACCTGCCACGGCAGGGGCCATCGAAAAGTTGGGCGCCGACCTCGCGGTGGCTCGCTTGCGTCGCAAGGAATCATTGCGGTCCTGGGCCCAGCGCATGGGTGTGACGGTGTCCACGCTCCAGCGGCTCGAAGCCGGGGATCCTTCCGTCGGCATCGGCATCGTCGCGACGGCGCTCTGGCTCATCAAGCGCGACGGTGAACTCGGAAGTCTCGCGGCGCCGGAACACGACCAAGGCGCACTCGAGATGGATGTCCGCGCGGCCGTCGAGCTTGGCCGGGCGCGTGCGCAGGCCTCCGCGGAGGCACGCCTGCGCACGGCGAGCACCTCCGACAAGACCAGGGACTGACATGCATCTGGACGACCTGCACCTCTGGTACCTGGGGGATCCGTCCACGCCCCGTTACGTCGGTGCCATGAAGCTCGTCTCCGCCGGCAAGGGCGTTTCGTTGCGCTACGGCAAGGAGTGGCTAACCGACGGGTTCGCGCTGAGCGAGGATCTCCCGCTCATCGACAACGAGTTCCTGCCGCCCGGCCGTTTGGCAGGCGACACGCAGCGTGCGGTCGGCGCGGTCGATGACGCACGGCCGGATCGCTGGGGCGAGAAAGTCATCCGCTTCGTGGACAGGCCCAAGCGGCTTTCCCTGATGGAGTACCTGTATTGCGCGGGCGACGACAGATTCGGTGCGCTCGGCGTTTCCACCTCGTCGACTTTCTACCGCCCGCGAGCCGGGGGGCCGTTACCTCGACTCGAGCAGGCGCAGCAGCTCGGCGAGGTGGTGGCCAAGATCGAAGCCTCCGAGCCCATCGGCGCTTTGGAAGCGAAGATCATTGCCGGCGGCGGCAGTCCACTCGGCGGCGCAAAACCCAAGGCGCTCATCGATATCGGCGGCGAGCAGTGGGTCATCAAGTTCTTCAACAGCGAGTCCGTCGACGCACCGCTCGTCGAGCATGCGACCATGACGCTTGCCGAACGCGCAGGCATCACCGTGGCCGAGACGAGAGTCATCCGTCTCGTCGGAGCCAACGCGGTCGCGATTCGTCGCTTCGACCGCGAACAGGGGCTACGCATCCACAGCATTTCAGCGGGCACGGCCATCCGGGCGGCCACCTCTTCCGGCAACGAACCAGCGATGGGGTATCCCGAACTGGCGCGGATTCTCCGTCGTGTCGGCATCACGCAGGACAACCTGAACCAGCGGGACGCGCGTGAGCTGTTCCGTCGAATGGTCTTCAACATCCTGATCGACAACACCGACGACCACGAGAAGAACCACTCCCTGCTGGTGATCAACCCGTTCGCCAATGGCCGCCTGAAGCTGGCACCGGCCTATGACGTTCTGCCGACGAACTCGGGGCAGGGATACCAGGAGTTCATCTGTGGCGTCCATGGCAGGGACTCGACGCTGGAAAATGCAATGTCCCAGTGCGATGCGTTCGGTCTGCTGCCCTCGGAGGCCGCGGCCGAAGTCGCCGCCGTCATCGCTGTCGTGAACACCTGGCAGGAGCACTTCGCGCAAATCGGCGTGTCGAATCGTGACATCGACGATCTCGCCGAGCGCATCGACGGAGACGGCCTCCTGACGCAACGCATCGGCTTCGATCAGGCTCGGTTCCAGTCCTTGCCGGCCAAGCGCAAGAGACCGAACCCGTTCCGGCGGAACTGAAGACTTGCCCGAAGCCGCCTCCAGCCTTCCTGAGAGTCCTGAATCAACAACGTAGTCAGCTCCGTCGATACCGCGAAGTTACCGCTTTGCCAAGTCGTGCGCCTTCACCATCCGGTCACCGTCGATGTCCTCGCCTTCCTCCCTGCTGCCGCTGGAGCACCTGCATCCTGCGTTGTGGCGCGCCCATCAGCTGGGGCGCGGCCGGGAGGCGGTGCAGGCGAGCGGCTACGCGGCGCTCGACGCCGAGCTGCCGGGCGGCGGCTGGCCGCAGCGTGCGCTGACCGAGCTGCTGCTGGCGGGCGTCGGCTGGGGTGAGATGCGGCTGCTCGCGCCCGTGCTCGCGCGCGTGGGCGCGGCCGGCCGCGGCGTGCTGCTGGTGGGGCCGCCGGCCGAACCGTGCGCCGAGGCGCTGGTGCAGCTGGGGCTGGCTCTCGCGCGCTGCGTCGTGATCCGCGGCGACGACCTGCTGTGGCCGCTGGAGCAGGCCTTGCGCAGCGGCCAGGCGGGGGCGGTCGTCGCGTGGACGCCGGCCAGCCTCAAGGGCGAGGCGCTGCGCCGGCTGCAGCTGGCCGCGCAGTCGCACGAGGGGCCGGCGTTCGTCGTGCGCGCGGCCGCCGCGGCCTCGCAGCCCAGCCCGGCGCCGCTGCGGCTGGCGCTCGCCGGCGCGGGGCCCGACGCGCTGGCCGTGCGCGTGCTCAAGCGCCGCGGCCCGGCGCTGGAGGAGCCCGTGCTGCTCGAGCTGCCGCCGGTGCTCTCGCGTCTCGCGCGCCAGCGTGCGCTCGCGCCCCGGCGCGCGCGCGCGACCGCGTGGGCCTTCGCGTGATGGGGCGGCCATGCTGTGGATCGGCGTCCACCTGCCGGCGTTGTCGCTGGAATCCTTCGTCGCCACGCTGGCGCCGGAGCCGCCGGCCGGCGAGCCGCTGGTCGACGATCTCGACGACCTCGACCTCGTCGGCCCGGTCGCGCTGATCGCGCAGCACCGCATCGTCGCGGCCAACGATGCGGCGCGGGCGTGCGGCGTGCGGCCCGGCCAGAAGCGCGCCACCGCGCTCGGGCTGGCGCCGCAGCTGCGCCTGGGCGAGTCCGACCCGGCGCGCGACGAGGCCGCGCTGATGGCCGTCGCCCACGTGCTGATGGGTTTCACGCCGGCCGTCTCGTCAGCCCCTGACCACGTGGTGCTGGGCGAGGTGCAGTCCAGCCTGCGCTACTTCGGCGGCCTGCCGCGCCTGGTCCGCCGGCTGCGCGCCGAGCTCGCGCCGCTGGGCCACGCGCTGCGCCTGGCCTGCGCGCCCACGCCGCAGGGCGCGCAGTGGATGGCCATCGGGAGCGACGAGCGCGAGCCCGTACTCGCTCCCGACAAGGCCGGCTGGCGCGCGCGCGTCGGCGCCGTGCCCGTCGCCCGCATGGCCGCGGCCGCGCCGCACCTGGGCGCGCTCGGCACGCTGGGCCTGGCCACCGCCGCCGACCTGTGCAAGCAGCCGCGCGCCGGCCTCACACGCCGCTTCGGTGGCCAGCTGCTGGCCGACATCGACCGCGCGCTCGGCGACCAGCCCGACCCGCGTATCGCGCTGCAGCCGGCGCCCACCTTCGACAGCCGGCTGGAGCTGTTCATGCGCGCCGACGACAGCGCCGCGCTGCTCGCCGGCGCCGCCGTGCTGCTCAATCGACTCACCGCCTGGGCCACCGCGCACCACGGGCTCGTCGGCGGCTTCGAGCTGCGGCTGCACCACGAGAGCCGCCGCAGGATGATCGAGGATCCGTCGCTGCGCACCACGACGCTGGAGATCGGTCTGGGCGAACCGGTGGCCGACACCGCGCACCTGCATTCGCTGCTGCGCGAGCGCCTGCAGCGCCTGCCGCTGGCCTTCTCGGTGATCGAGATGAGCCTGCACTGCCACTCGATCACGCCCGGTGCGCCGCCCAACACCGAGCTGTTCCCGTCGGCCGCCAGCGTCGGCGAGGGCTGGAACCGGCTGCTCGAACGTTTCGAGGCCCGGCTCGGCGCGCACAACATCCAGCGCCTGCAACCCGTGGCCGACCACCGGCCCGAGCGCGCCACCGCCGTGCGCGAAGGCGGCGGCGTGGCCGCGTCACGTGCTCGCGCCGCCGGCACCCCGCTGAACCTCGCCACGCCGGGCGGTCCGGCCGCGTCCAGCGATCCGGCGCACTGGCCGCGCCTCAAGCGCCCCGTCTGGCTGCTGCGCGAGCCGCAGCCGCTGCGCGACGAGGCCGGCACGCCGCTGCTCGCCGGCAGGCCGCTGTGGCTGGTCGCCGGCCCCGAGCGCATCGAGGCCGGCTGGTGGGACGACGCCTATGCGGCACGCGACTACTTCATCGCGCAGGACCACGACGGCGCGCTGCTGTGGGTCTACCGCTTCCGGCATGCGCCGGAGCCGGGCGAGGCGGGGTGGTTCCTGCAGGGGCGGTTCGGATGACGCGCGTCCGCCTCCGGCCACCTGGTCCGCGGCTTCACGGCAACGCATACGCCCGCAGCCAGCGATGCCCGTCGCCGCCGGTCGCCTCCAGCAGCACCAGCTTGCGCGACGCCAGCACCCACGTGCGGCCATCGAAGCCGTCGCCGAGATCGACCTGAGCGATCTCGCGTTGCAGCGCCAGGTTGACGACGTGCAGCTGCGTGTCGTCGGCCGACACCGCGATCCCGCCGTCGATCGCCGGCTGCGCGCGCTGCAACGGCGCCGAGCGATCGGCGCGCGGAGCGATCGACGCGCCGCTCCACCAGACCAGCCGCGCCATGCCCGGCAGCGGGCCGCAGGTGCTGCCGCGCTGCGAGCCGAAGGGGCCGGCGCGCCAGTCGTAGCCGATCGTGAGCGGGGTGCCGCGGGTGTCGTGACAGGGCGCAGGCGTGGCGACCGCGAGGTCGCTGCCGTCGCCGCCGAACTCGGCCTCGGACGTCGCGCTCTCGCGCAGGCGCTTGCCGCCGGCGTCGTAGTCGGCGACGACGATGCCGCGCGCCGGCGCCGACCACGCGACCCGCGCGACGTCGCCGCGCACCGGCAGCAGCGTGGCCGTCCAGCCGGGGCGGCGCTCGACGACGCGGCGGCGCGCCGGGTCGGTGGCGGCGGCCAGCGGGCGCCAGGTCAGCGTGTCGCCGCCGGCGTTGAGAAAGCCGGTGCCCGCGGGCGCGACGACGCTGCAGACCTTGTTCGAGCGCGGCGTCGGCAGGCCGGCGGCCAGCGCGCCGGTGGCCGGGGCTAGCCTGGCGACCTGCGCGCCCAGGTCGAGCCACAGGCCGCCGTCGGGCGTCCTGAATACGGCGGCGTCAGGCGCGGCATCGGCGCAGGGCAGCGACGACGTCGCGGCGTGCGAGACGGCGGTGCCGAGGTCGCGCGACCACAGCGGCTCGAGCAGGCGGTCGGCGCGCGCCATCGCGCGGGCGCCCGGCGTCTCGCCCGGCTCGCGGCAGACGCCGGCGTCCCAGGCCCTGGCGACGTCGCGCGTCGCGTTCAAGGCGACGGCGGGCAGCGCGACCTCGACCACGCGCTCGTCGTCGGGCACCGACGGCCAGCCCGCGATCACGTCGCCGGTCTCGGGCTCGACGGGTTGCGTCGCGAGCGCGAACAGCCGGTCGCCGGCGGGCGTCGCGGCCAGGCCGGCCAGCGCATGCTGGGACGTCACGCGCGCCAGTTGCCGGCCGCTGGCCAGGTCCTGCACCACCAGCACCGAGCGCGCGCCCATCGCCAGTTCGGCGGCGTCGTGGGCGGCGTCCAGCGGGCGCGCCGACGCGATCCAGCGGCCATACGGATCGACGACGAAGGCGGCGCCGAGGTCGTCGCCCACCTGGGCACGCATGCGCGGCGCCGCGCCGCACACGCCCGGCGCGAACTGCACGAGGTCGAGCGGCGGCGGCACGGACGTCGCGCCGGCGCCCGCGGCCTGCTGCGCGAGCGCGCGGCGGCGCTCGTCGACGGCGAACAGCGCGCCGGTCTGCGGCGAGAAGTCGACCTGCAGCGCGGCGCGCGAGGCCAGCGGCGCGTTGGCGAGCTCGATGTCGTTGACGAGCGCGTTGCTCGCGAGATCCCACACCGAGAAGCTCAGGCGGCCTTCGTTCGGCGCGGCGCCGGCGATCAGCAGGCGGGCGTCGTGATCGACGAACTGCAGGCGCAGCACGTGGTCGTGCGCGGTCGGCAAGGAGGCGACGACGCGCTGCGTGGCGGTGTCGATGACGGCGTCGGGCGTCGCGATCCAGCGGCCGTCCGACGAGATCGCCACCGGCGCAGCCTGCGGCCCGCCGCCGCAATCGGCCGGCATCCGCGCGACCCAGGCGCCGTCGTCGGGCCCGAGCGGCACGCCCTCGGCGTTGACGATCCACGGACGCCACGCCAGCGTGGCTGCGGCGCCGGGCTGGGCGCCGAAGTCGACGAGGCCGACGCACTGGCGCCGCGTCGCCAGCGCCAGCCGGCGGCCGTCGCCCGACGCGGACAGCAGCTGCACGCCCGGCGGCAGCTGCAGCGTCGAATCCTGCGCGGGGTCGGACAGGCGGGTCCGATGCAGCACGTCGTGCGCGTCGACATGCAGGCGCCACGCGCCGTCGCCCGAAAGCGCCAGCGGCGCGCGCGCCGCCTGGATCTCGAGCAGCCGTTCCTCCTGCGCGCTGAAGCCCGCGGCGGCTGCGGACGCGGACAGGCCGACGAGGAGGGCGAGCGGGACAAGGCGGTGCGGGATCACGTGCGTTCTTCGGTGGATGCGATGCCTGGAACGATAGCGACGACTGCCGTGCTGCGCGCGGAGAGAACGCTCACGCGCCGCGGAGACTTCGCGGCGCCGCGCGTACCCGTGCCGTAACCGTCGGCGCTAGACTGCCCGCTGCATTTCGCCCAGGACGCCCGCGTGTATTTCCAGAAGATCCGCCACCCCTCGAACTTCCGCTTCGCCACGGCGCATGCAGGCGACGCGCTGCGGCTAGTCGACGCCGCCGCGCTGCGGTCGCGCGTGCGCGACCTCGGCGAGGACGTGTTCCACGTCGAGCTGCGCGACGATGCGCGCTGGCCGCTAGACCCGCGCCTGCTGCGCATGCACGACGACGCGTTCTCCGGTGCGTCCACGCACCGCCTCGGCTTCGACGCCGACGGCACGCTGCAATTGGAGGACGCGCAAGGCGCGCTGGCGCTCGCCGGCGTCCCGGGCGCATGCCTGGGCGTGTGCGGCAAGGCCTGGCTGGTGCAGCTGGCGCGCGACGACGAGATGAGCTTCTACGGCCAGGGCGAGAAGC
>DASQCX010000274.1:0-5296 GCA_035634455.1 Burkholderiaceae bacterium | reverse complement strand
AGATCCGCTGCGGCTACCACTCGCGCCGCTTCGACCTGGCCGGGCGCATGACCTTCATGCCGGAGTTCGGCGCCGCGAAGAACTTCCCGTCGCCATCCGACCACCTGCCCCAGGTGCCGTTCGGCATGCTCGGCAACCAGGCCTTCGCGGCGGTGCGCCCGGCGGCGCCGCTGGACGCATTCCTCGGCGACATTCCCGCCCGGCTCGCCTGGCTGCCGCTGCACGAGTTCGCCCACGTCCCGTCGCGTGACCGCAGCTTCGACATCGCCGCGCACTGGGCGCTGTACGTCGAGAACTACCTCGAGGGCCTGCACATCCCGTTCATCCACCCGGCGCTCAACAAGGTGCTCAGCTTCGAGGGCTACGAGTACCAGCTGCAGCGCTACTGCAACCTGCAGCTGGCCCGCGCCCGCGACGGCGAGCAGGCGTTCGAGCTGCCGCCGTCGTCGCCCGACTTCGGCGAGCGCATCGCCGCGTACTACTACTGGATCTTCCCCAACCTGATGCTCAACTTCTACCCGTGGGGGCTGTCGGTCAACGTCGTGCAGCCGCGGGGCGTGGACCGCACCCGGGTGATCTTCCGGTCCTACGTGTGGGACGCCGGCAAGCTGGGCGACGGCGCCGGCAACGCCCTCGACCAGGTCGAGCTGGAAGACGAGGAGGTCGTGCAGCAGGTGCAGCGCGGCGTGCAGTCGCGCTTCTACGACCACGGACGCTATTCGCCGAGCAAGGAACAGGGCGTGCACCAGTTCCACCGGCTGCTGTGCGAGTTCCTCGCCGACTGACGGCGCGCCCCGCCGGTCATCCCCGCACCGCGGTGCGTGCCGCATCGAGCCAGATCGCGTCCGGCGACTCCGCCTGCTGCATGGCGGCGCTGTGCACCAGCTTGATGACGTGGTCGTCGTCGCTGGCGCACGCCAGTCGCCGCACCTCGGCCCAGCCGGGCTCCGCTGCATCCGTCTCGCGCCGCAGCGGTGCGGCGCGCGCTGCCAGGTGCGCGGCGGCGACCGCGTGCAACAGCGGCGCCAGCGCGCCGGGGCTCGCGGGGAGCCAGGACGCGAGCACGCGCAGCGCGCGGCTGGCCGTGGCCATGTGCAGCACGGTGAAGTTGCCCGTGGCGGCGTAGTGGGCGGCACTGGATTTCGCGAGATCCATCAACAGCGCCTCCACCGCGACGCCGTCGACCGCCAGCGCGCCGGCGAGTTCGAGGTACGGCGGCGTGTGCGCGGCCTGTTGCATGCGTGCGCTGATCAGCGGGGCGGACGCGCGCCAGCCAGGATCGAAGGCGATGCGCCGCGCGTCGATGGCGTCCAGCCACGCGGCCGCGCCGGGGATGCGGGGCGTCGCGGCGCCCGGCGCCGGCAGCGGCTCCCAGCGCGCGGCCCAGTACGCGAGCCCCGCCGCGAGTTCGCCGGCGTGATCCGATTCGAGCGCGTGCGCGACGCGGATCGGGCCGTGGAACGCGGCGCCCGACACGCCGTCCACCAGCGCGGGCACCGCGTCGCGCAGCACGGCGTCGGTGCCGTCGCGCGCGAGCAGGCGTGCGAAGCTCGCACGCAGCGTCTCGTACGCGTCGAAGCGGCCGCGCAGCCGCTTCCAGTCGTCGACCGGCTTCGCGCCACCCTTCGGTGCCGCGACGCGTTCCAGCCGCCGCGCGTAGTGCGCGAAGAACGAGCGCATCTGCTCCTCGTGCGCGCCCAGGCCGTCCAGCGCGGCCAGCGCCATCGGCAGGTGGCTGGCCATGCCCTGGCCGTGTTCGGGACCGTACGCGAGGGCATCGGCCAGCAGTCGGTGGAGGACGGCGCGGCGGCCGGCGGCGGTGGCGGCGGCGGGCGAATCGAGGACGGCGGTGCTCATGGCGATCGACGGAGAGGTTGTGGTGCTTCGACTTTGCAAGTTAAAGTCAACTTCAAGTCAAGCGATTTCCGGAGCCCCATGGCCGACACCGACCCGCCCGCGCCCAGCCAGTCCGACTGGCTCGCCATCGGCGCCTTCGCCCGCCGCGCCGGCGTCGCGGCCAGCACGCTGCGCTACTACGAGGCCCAGGGGCTGATGCACGGCGGCCGCAGCGAGTCGGGGCGGCGACGCTATCCGCGCGCGGCGCTGCGGCGGGTGGCCTTCATCCGCGTCGCCCAGCAGTTGGGCCTGACGCTGGAGCAGATCGCCGCCGCGCTGGCCACGCTGCCCGACGGCCGCACGCCCACGCCGGCCGACTGGGCGCGGCTGTCCAGCGCCTGGCGCCCGCAGCTGGACGCCCGCATCGCGGCGCTGACGCGGCTGCGCGACCAGCTCGACTCGTGCATCGGCTGCGGCTGCCTGTCGCTGCAGCGCTGCGCGCTCTACAACGCGGGCGACCGCGCCGCGGCATCGGGCAGCGGCGCCCGTTTCCTGGCCGTCGAGGAAGCTCGGCCGGAGCCTCCCGGGCACCCGTAGAATCCGCCAACCGGCAGATCACACGATGCGACTCCTCACATGGCTCATCCGGGCCTTCCTCTTCCTGGCCCTGTTCGGCTTCGCGATCAACAACCAGCAGCTGGCGACGGTGAACTGGCTGTTCTCGTACGCCTGGACGGCGCGCATGGTCATCATCGTCCTGGCGGCGTTCACCTGCGGCACCGCGTTCGGCGTGCTGGCGATGACGCCCAGCTGGTGGAAGCACCGCCGCCGCGCGCGGCGCCTCGAGACCCCGGTCGCGCCGCCGCCGCCCGCCCTGCCCGCCGCGCCCGTGGCTCCCGACGTCATGGTGGTGCGCGATGGACTTTGAGTTCCAGTGGCTCCTGCTGGGCCTGCCGCTGTTCTTCATCCTCGGCTGGCTCGGATCGCGCTTCGACCTGCGCCAGATGCGCCGCGAGACGAGCGGATCGCCCAAGGCCTACTACAAGGGCCTGTCGCTGCTGCTCAACGAACAGCAGGACAAGGCGATCGACGCCTTCATCGAGACGGTGCAGAACGACCCCGACACCACCGAGCTGCACTTCGCGCTCGGCAACCTGTTCCGCCGCCGCGGCGAGTTCGAGCGCTCGGTGCGCGTGCACCAGCACCTGCTCGTGCGCGCCGACCTGCCGCAGGCCGAGCGTGAGCGCGCGCAGCACGCGCTGGCGCAGGATTTCGTCAAGGCCGGCCTGTTCGACCGCGCCGAGGCCGCCTACAAGGCGCTCGAGGGCACGGCGTACCACACCGAGGCGCGGCTGGCGCTGCTGAACCTGTACGAGCGCTCGCGCGACTGGCGCGCCGCCCTCGAGACGGCGCAGCAGCTCGAGACCGCCGGCACCGGCTCGTTCGCGCGCCGCATCTCGCACTACTGGTGCGAACTGGCCCAGACGGCCGAGGAGCAGCACCATCCCGACGAGGCCGAACGCGCGCTGCAGCAGGCGCTCAAGGCCGATCCGTCGTCCGCCCGTCCGCTGGTGATGCAGGGCCAGCGCCTGCTGCGCGCGAACCGGCCGGCCGACGCGTTCGAGGCCTGGAGCGAGCTGCGCCGGCGCGATCCGGCCGCGTTCACGCTGGTGGCGGGCGACTACGCCGACGCCGCCATCGCCGCCGGCCGCGCCGCCGACGCCAAGGAGGCGCTCGAGAAGCTGCTGGCCGATGCGCCGCGCCTGGATTTCCTCGGCGCGTGGGCGAAGCTGGAAGCCGACCCCGACGTCGTCGCCAACCGCTACCGCGAGATGCTGCACGCGCACC
The DNA here is from genome assembly GCA_035634455.1 of Burkholderiaceae bacterium. Taxonomy (GTDB): domain Bacteria; phylum Pseudomonadota; class Gammaproteobacteria; order Burkholderiales; family Burkholderiaceae_C; genus Scleromatobacter. Next base: position 1,612 of record DASQCX010000274.1, on the reverse strand, counting down.
CGACGCTGTCGGCCGCGCGCGAGGTGCTGCAGCAGCCCGCGATCGCCGCGTCGGCCGCGGCCGTCGGCCCGCTGGCCGAACGCTCGCTGGCCGACGTGCGCACCGCCGTCACCCAGGCCGCCAAGCCGCTGCAGCGCTATCGCTGCGCCGCCTGCGGCTTCGAGGCGCAGCGCCATTTCTGGCAATGCCCGGGCTGCCTCAGCTGGGACAGCTACCCCGCCCTGCGGATCGAAGAACAATGACGACCATCTCCGCAACGGGCGCTCCGACGGGCGAACGCCACGTCCTGTGCATGAAGTGGGGCGACAAGTACGGCCCCGAGTACGTCAACCGCCTGTACGCGATGGTGCGCCGCCACCTGCGCGGCGACTTCAGGTTCGTCTGCCTCACCGACTCCAGCGCGGGCATCCGCGAGGAGGTGACGTGCCTGCCCATCCCCGACCTCGCGCTGCCCGACGGCCTGCCCGAGCGCGGCTGGAAGAAGCTCACCACCTTCGAGGCCGACCTGCACGGGCTGCGCGGCACGGCGCTGTTCCTGGACATCGACATCGTCATCGTCGACGACATCACGCCGTTCTTCGAGCTGCCCGGCGACTTCCTGATCATCCACGACTGGAAGCGGCCGTGGCGCGTCACCGGCAACTCCTCGGTCTACCGCTTCCAGCTCGGCGCGCACGCGGACGTGCTGGCCAAGTTCCGCGCCGAATCCGCCGCGATGCGGGCGCTCTATCGCAACGAGCAGGCCTACCTGTCGGGCGTGCTGCACGAGCAGGGCAAGCTGCAGTACTGGCCCAGGGAGTGGTGCGCGAGCTTCAAGTACCACAGCATCGCGACATTCCCGCTCAACTATTTCCGCGCCCCGTCGATTCCCAGGGGCGCGCGCATCATCGTCTTCCACGGCGTGATGAACCCGCCCGACGCCCTGGTGGGCCGCAGCAACGGCAACTGGCGCCATGCGAAGGCCTCGCCCTGGATCTCCGACCACTGGAAGGAATAGTGCCGCCCGGCGGGGTGAGAAGCCGCCGTCCGAAAGTCCGCTCCCCGCGCGCGTGACGCACGCGCGCGCCCGCTACCCTGCGCGTCGACCGCCGACCGCCCTCCCGCCGCCATGACCACTGTCCACTTCGTCTACCCGCGCGACGCCAGCCGCAACTCCTCGCCGTTCTGCATCGGCAACGAGGTCGGCGACCGCCTGGCGCGCGACTACGACGTGCGCTTCTACGGCTGGCGCGACCAGGTCACCATCGAGCCCAAGCCGGGCGACATCCTGCTGGGCCACCCGCACTGGCGGCGCGATTCCGTGTTCGACCGCTCGGTGCGCCGCCCCGGCTGGGCGCGCCGCATCCTGATGGCGCCGTACGCCGACGACCTGCGTCAGGTGGCCTACTACGACCGCCACATGGACCAGTGCGACCTGTTCCTGGCCATCACCGGCAACTACTGGTTCAACCGCATCGAGGCCTCGCCGATCCGGCGCTGGAAGCCCAAGATGCGGCACATGGACCTCGCGGTCAACCGCACGTTCTTCCCGTTCGTGAAGACGCAGTTCAACCCGCCGGGCCAGCGCAAGTTCCTCTACATCGGCCACACCGCGCACAACAAGAACGTGGGC
>DASQCX010000273.1:0-2597 GCA_035634455.1 Burkholderiaceae bacterium | reverse complement strand
TCGGCGCCTCCAGCGAGAACCAGAGCTGGATCGCGTCCAGGCCGGACACGGCGATGGCCGGCGCCGGCAGCGCGAGCTCGGCCTGCACGCCCTGCCACAGCGGCGACAGCGCGGTCCAGCCCGTGGGTTGCACCACCTCCAGCAGGGCGGCGCGCACGCGGCCCTGCGCGTCGACGAACGGCGCGCCGGGTTCGGCGCGGTAGAGACGATCGAATTCGGCGGGCAGCCGGGTCATGCCCGCTCGCGCAGCAGGTACTCGATCGCCGCGACGACGGTCGCCACCTGCGCCGCGTTGCACTCGGCAGGCGTGGCGGTGGCGCTGTCGGGGTAGACCTCGGTCGTCGTCACGAGCCTCGCGCCGGTCATGCCGCCGCACAGGCCGAGCTCGCGCTTGGCGTAGTTGATGACGCCGGGCTGCTCGAGTTCGGTGCCGATGATCCGGCCGTGTTCGTCGGCGTCGGCGATGTGCGTCACCGCGCGCACGGCCGCGACCAGCGCGCGCTGGAAATCGGGCGCGGGCCGCTCGGTGTCGCCGACCAGGTAGAAGCCGTCGGGGATCGCGTGCCAGTCGAACGGCTTGCCGTCGCGCGCGGCCTTGGCGGGGCCGAACTCGCTGTTGTCGGTGTCGGTAGTCTCGTGCAGGTCGACGTGCAGGTCGACCGCGCCGGCGTGCGCGGCGACGCAGGCCATCGCCAGCGCCGATTCGGCGGCGGGGCTGTCCTGGCGGAACTGCCGGTTCGGGTCGAGCGCGTCGGGGTTCCAGCGGTTGATCGTCTCGTAGCCCCAGGGGCTGATGCAGGGCAGCACGAGGACGTTGACGTCGCGCGCGTGGCGCTCGAACTCCGTCGCGATCCATTGCAGCGCGCCCTGCACGCCGCTGGTCTCGTAGCCGTGGACGCCGCCGGTCACCAGCACGGTGGGGCGGCCGGGCCGCCAGTCGCGGCTGCGCACCGCGTACAGCGGATAGGCTGGCAGGCCCAGGCGCGCGTAGTCCAGCACGCCGTACGAGAACAGGTGCGCCGCGGCGGGCAGCGCGGCCTTCAGCGGCCGGACGACCTCGGCGTCGTAGCTGCGCCGGATGCGCTGGCGCGCGAGCCAGGCGGCCTTCTCGCGCGGACCCCACGGGGTGCCGGGCGTGCCGATGGGGTAGGGCGAGGTGGGGGCGGTCGTGCTCACGGGGGCATCCGGGGATTGGCGATCCCGCACGATAGCGCATGCCCGGGCGCCGGCGACATGACCGAAAATGCGCACTCCCTTTTCTCCGACGTCCCAGAAAGCTTCCTCCAGATGGCCATCCAGTGGTTCCCGGGTCACATGCACACGACCCGCAAGGCGATCGCCGAGCGGCTGCCGGACATCGACGTCGTCATCGAGCTGCTCGACGCCCGCCTGCCCGGCTCCAGCGCGAACTCGCTGCTGGCCGAGATGACGCAGGGCAAGCCCGCGCTCAAGGTGCTGAACAAGCAGGACCTGGCCGACCCCGGGCTGACCGAGGCGTGGCTCGCGCACTACCGCGCCCAGCCGGGCACGCGGGCGATCGGGCTCGACGCCAGCGTCCCCGGGCCCGCGAAGGCGCTGGTCGCCGAGTGCCGCGCGCTCGTGCCGAACCGCGGCGGCATGGTCAAGCCGGTGCGCGTGATGATCTGCGGCATCCCCAACGTCGGCAAGTCGACGCTGGTCAACACGCTCAACGGCCAGCGCGCCGCCAAGACGGGCGACGAGCCGGGCATCACGAAGCTGGAGCAGAAGATCGTGCTGGCCAACGACTTCTACCTGTTCGACACCCCCGGCATGCTGTGGCCGCGCATCCTGATCGAGGAGGGCGGCTACAACCTGGCCGCCAGCGGCGCGATCGGCCGCAACGCCTACGACGAGGAACTGGTGGCGATGGCGCTGCTGGGGCGCGTGCGCCATCGCTACGCCGACCGCATCGCTGCGCGCTACAAGACGGCGGACTTCTCGCAGATGACCGACGAGGCCCTGCTGGAGGAAGTCGGCCGCAAGCGCGGCGGCCTGATGCCGGGCGGCCGCGTCAACCTGCAGAAGGCCGCGGAGATCGCGCTCAACGACTTCCGCAGCGGCGCCTGGGGGCGCGTCACGCTGGAGACGCCGGCGCAGTTCGCGGCGTGGTGGGCGGCCGGGATGGCCGCCGAGGCGGAGCGGCTGGAGAAGAAGGCCGCGCGCTCGAAGAAGCGCTGATCAGGCCGCAGGAGCGGCGGGCGCGGGCTTGATGAAGGCCTCGACCGTGCCCTTGAGCTTGATCATCAGCGGGTTGCCCTTGCGGTCGACCTTCTTGGCGCCCGCGGGCACGCGCACCCAGCCTTCGCTGATGCAGTACTCCTCGACGTCGAAGCGCTCCTTGCCGTTGAAGCGGATGCCGACGTCGTGCTCGAAGATCGCGGCCACGTGGTGCGGGCTGCGCGGGTCGACGGACAGGCGGTCGGGCAGCGTGGGGGTGGTGGCGTCGGTCATGGCGGTCGTTGTCGTGGGACGGAAACCGGCAATTTTACGTGCGCGGCCGGATGACCAGTTCCGCGTAGCCCGTCGCCGCGTCGGGCTCGCGCGTGAAGCGCTGGTCGTCGAGCACGGCCAGCAGC